>JAGXGV010000009.1 GCA_024636635.1 Puniceibacterium sp. | reverse complement strand
CTGGTCACACCGGCGCAGATGGGAGGACGTCGATGATATGGGCGGCGTCGTCATGCCTCTCGACGAGGCGCTCGAGTTAATAGCGAACGAGGGCATCTTCTGGACATGGACCTGAACCAAAAACGTACAAAGTCGAGCTAACAGAGTTCGGCAAAACTACCACCAACTCTTGGCAGGCGAATTCGCGGGTTTTGGCACAACTACGCCCGTAAAAACAAGGCAAGCGATTCCCAGCCGCTCTCCCGATAGGACTTGTACCAACCGCGAATGGTGTCGTCGTCCAGGTACAGAAATTTTGTGATTTGCACGAAGCTCTCGCCATCATCGAGGAGCAGGATCGCGTTCCCGTACATACATCTTGTGACCGCACCGCGCGCAACCCGAGCGATGCCGTGCAGCAGGAGTTTGCCGTCGCGGGGAACGCCCACGCGGGGAACGCCTCTCGTTTTGATGCGCAAGTATTCGTCCCTGTTGTCGCTCAACATGCTGCGGATCGCCGCACTCAACATGACATGGTCGAGGACAGCATTCGTGGCTCCGCGCCTGATCAGCGCGAGGTGGCCTGACGCAGCGGCATCAGCCAATAATTATTCACGAGACCACGAACTCTGCGGCCATTTGAGTGACACGTTTCTTGGTAGTGTGAACCGCCAGAATCACATCAGAGAGAGAAAGGTACAGTTCAATGAACTGTTTCGCTTTCTCTTTAACGTCAGTTAAGTTGTTGTGAAATATGGTAGGTGGTGAGGGACTTGAACCCCCAGCCAAAGCGTTATGAGCGCTCTGCTCTAACCAATTGAGCTAACCACCCGGAGTGTAGGCATCTGATAAACCCGCGCGGCGACGAGTCCAAGTGGAAAGTCTGTCGCCGCGAAGATCAAGGGACCGGCATCCGGCTTGCGATTGCGCCAGTCCGAACGGTGTGGCCGGTTCGCGTGGCTTTCGCCGCATTTGAAGACGTGACGCACAGTTCTGGATAACCCCGCAGGTCCGGTGCGTTGCGGCCGGGGGCTGAGGCATTTCAAGCCTTCCACAACCAAGAGAAGACTGGCAAGACCGGCCCGGGCATGTTCTGATTATACCGGCATCAAAACGGGAGGAACATGATGTCCATTTCCATCAAATTCGCGCCGAACGGCAGCCTGAAAGCCGCGCTGACTGGCTCTGTGGCTATGATTGCCTTCGGGGCCGAGGCCGGCGAGATCACCAGACACAGCTTTGCGTCCGACACCCTGGGGCGCGATTACGCCTATACGATCTACCTGCCGGACGGCTATGACGACACAAATCTGACCTATCCGGCGCTTTACCTGCTGCACGGCTCGGGCGGGAACGAGAATGACTGGCCGGTCAAGGGGCAGGCGGGCCAGACGCTCGACCGGCTGATCGATGCCGGAGAGATTCCGCCCATGGTCGTGATCATGCCCGCCAGCCAATCCTGGTGGGTCGATGGCCACAACGAACCTGCCGAAACGGCCTTCTTTGACGACCTCATCCCGCATGTGGAACAAACCTATGACGTGATTCCCGAGCGCGACGGGCGCATGGTCGCGGGGCTTTCGGCAGGCGGCTACGGCACGGTGAACTTCATTCTCGAACATCCCGATATGTTCGCTTCGGCCGCAGCGCTCAGCCCGGCGGTCTATATTCCACAGCCGCCGTCCAATTCTTCGGGCAACACACATCCGACCTTTCAGAGCGACGGCGCATACGATCCCGAAAAATGGACCGAACTGAATTATCCCACCTACATGGATGCCTACAAGGCGCAGGATCAGGTTGTGCCGCTGTACATCAACTCGGGTGATCATGACAAATTTCAGATCGCCTATCATGCGGCGGTGCTTTACAACGATCTGCTGGCACATCAGCCGCAGGCGGTCGAATACCGGGTGATCGACGGCGATCACGAATGGCATGTCTGGGTGGACGGTCTGGCCGATGCGCTGCCCTTCATGGCGGGCTATGTCAGCCGCCCCGTCGGGGCCGCGCCCGACCAGTAAGCCACAGGCAGGGCAGGGCCACACACCTTGGCCCTGTCCCGTACCTTCGCTGTTTCCTTTGCCCGCGTCGCGCGGTAAAGCAGCGCAAATTCTGGCGAAAGGTGCGGTATGGGCGAGGACACAGGCAGCGCAAAAACGGGCAGTGCGAAAACGGGCATCAGCAACGGCATCACCTATGCCGATGCGGGTGTCGACATCGATGCGGGCAATGCTCTGGTCGAACGGATCAAACCCGCGGCCAAACGCACGGTGCGCCCCGGTGTGATGTCGGGCCTTGGTGGATTTGGCGCGCTGTTCGACCTCAGGGGGGCGGGATATACCGACCCCGTGCTGGTCGCCGCGACCGATGGCGTGGGCACAAAGCTGCGCATCGCCATCGACACCGGACATGTCGACGGCGTCGGCATCGACCTGGTCGCCATGTGCGTCAACGATCTGGTCTGCCAAGGTGCCGAGCCCTTGTTTTTCCTTGATTATTTCGCCACAGGCAAACTGGACACCGACACTGCCGCCCGGGTGATCGAAGGCATCGCAGAGGGCTGCGTGCGCTCGGGTTGCGCGCTGATCGGCGGCGAGACGGCAGAGATGCCGGGCATGTATCCGGCGGGCGATTTTGACCTTGCCGGCTTTGCCGTCGGCGCGATGGAGCGGGGCGGCGATCTGCCTGCGGGCGTGGCCGAAGGTGACGTTCTGCTGGGCCTTGCCAGCGACGGGGTCCATTCCAACGGCTACAGCCTTGTGCGCAAACTGGTCGAGGTCTCGAACCTGGGCTGGGGCGACGCCTGCCCCTGGTCGGACCAAAGCCTTGGCGCGGAACTGCTTGCCCCCACGCGGCTTTACGTGCGTCCCGCGCTGGCGGCGGTGCGGGCGGGCGGCGTGCATGCGCTGGCCCACATCACCGGCGGCGGGTTGACCGAAAACCTGCCCCGCGTCCTGCCCGAGGGGATGGGCGCCACAATCAGCCTTGACGCCTGGACGCTGCCGCCGGTCTTTGCCTGGATGGCCGAAACCGGGGGCATGGCGCAGGCCGAAATGCTCAAGACCTTCAATTGCGGGATCGGCATGATCGCCGTGGTCGCCCCCGACCGGGCCGCTGACCTGACGGCGCTGCTGGCCGAACAGGGCGAAACGGTCATCCCGCTGGGCCATGTGACCGGCACGCCGGGGGTCAGCTATTCGGGTGGGTTTGCGTGACCAAACGGGTTGCGATCCTGCTGTCCGGCGGTGGCTCGAACATGGTGGCGCTGGCGCAAAGCATGACCGGCGATCACCCGGCGCGCCCGGTTCTGGTGATGGCCAACAGTGCAGGCGCGGGCGGTCTGGACAAGGCGCGCGCGCTGGGGATCGACACGGATTTTGTCGATCACCGCCCCTACAAGGGCGACCGCAGCGCGTTCGAACAGGCGTTGCACGACAGGCTGGTGCAGGCGCAGCCCGACATCCTGTGCCTGGCCGGGTTCATGCGGGTCCTGACCGAAGGTTTCGTGCGCCGCTGGCATGGCAGGATGCTGAACATCCACCCGTCCTTGCTGCCGAAATATCGCGGGCTGCATACACATGCCCGGGCGCTGGCCGCCGACGACGCACAGCACGGCTGTACCGTGCACGAGGTCACGCCGGAACTGGACGAAGGGCCGATCCTGGGACAGGCGACCGTTCCGGTTCTGGCCGGGGACACGCCCGACACCCTGGCCGCGCGTGTCCTGATCATGGAGCACCGGCTTTATCCGGCCGTGTTGCGTCGCTTCGCAGCGGGCGACCGGACGCCGGTGCACCTGCCTTAGCGCAGGCGCGCCGAACTGCCTGCCTTAACGCAGGCGGGCCGAACTGCCTGCTTTAGCGCAGGCGAGCCGAACTGGCGGAATTGCCGTGCCAGCCGTCGGCGGCAATCTGCGACGGCGGCGCCATCAGGGCCGGCACCCCCATCAGCAGCACAAGGGCAAGCGCCGTCAGGGCGGCGGCAAGGGTCGCACGGTCCCGCGTCACGCGGGCCGGACGGGCGATATGAAGGTCGATTGTGGTCATGGCAAAAACTCCGTTCCATGAAGAGGTGCAGGGGATATAGGCAGGTTGATTGAATGATGAAAATGAATGTTTGATGCGTGAACCATCACGCCCTGTGATGACACGCATAGCGGTCGCGGACCTGACCCCAGTGCACGTTCCGGCCTGTCCTACCTGCCCCTGCGGCAGGCCCGGCGCACCGACAGGTGCCACAACTGGCCCCAAATCCGTGTCCTGGCCGCCCTGGCGCGTCGCTGTCCTTGCACACCGCTTTGATCTGTCGTCAAATTGCGTGTACGACGCGGCAACAAACAAGAATGACAACCGGCCGGAGCCCGAATGAAGACCATAACTACGACCGAGGATCTGGCCGCCTTCTGCGCGCGCGCCAAGGGCCAGCCCTATGTGACGGTGGATACCGAATTCCTGCGGGAACGCACCTATTATTCCCGGCTGTGCCTTGTGCAGCTTGCGATGCCCGGAACCGATGACAGCACGGCGGTGCTGGTCGATCCGCTGGCCGAGGGTCTCTCGCTTGAACCGCTGCTGGACCTGTTCCGCGACACATCGGTGGTCAAGGTGTTTCATGCCGCGCGGCAGGATCTGGAAATCTTCTACGTCGATCACGACGTGATCCCTGATCCGATGTTCGACACTCAGGTCGCCGCCATGGTCTGCGGCTTTGGCGAACAGGTGGGATACGAAACCCTGGTCAAGCGGATCGCGCGCGCCGGGCTCGACAAATCGTCACGGTTCACCGACTGGTCGCGCCGTCCGCTGTCTGAAGCGCAAAAGACCTATGCACTGGCCGATGTGACGCATCTGCGCCAGATCTACGAATATCTTGCCGCCCAGCTGGCAAAATCCGGGCGCCAGCCCTGGGTCGAGGAAGAGATCATGCTTCTGACCAACCCGGAAACCTACATCACCCGGCCCGCCGAGGCATGGCAGCGGATCAAGACCCGTTCGACCGCGCCAAGGTTCCTTGCCATCGTGCGCGAACTCGCCACCTTCCGCGAGACGTATGCACAGGAACGCAACGTGCCGCGCAGCCGGGTCTACAAGGATGATGCGCTGGTCGAACTTGCCTCGACCAAGCCGCAGAATTTTGAGGATCTGGGCCGCTCGCGCCTTCTGCTGCGCGAGGCCCGCAAGGGCGAGATCGCAGATGGCATCCTGGCCGCCGTCAAGCGCGGCGTCGACTGTCCCAAGGACGCCTTGCCCGAACCGGACCTAAGCCGCGAAAAGATGCAGGTGAATCCGGCGCTTGCGGACCTGCTGCGCGTGTTGCTGAAGGCCAAGACCGAAAGTTCCGGTGTGGCGTCCAAGCTGATCGCGACCGCTTCGGATCTGGATGCCCTCGCCGCCGGGCTGCGCGACGTACCGGCCCTGACCGGCTGGCGACGCGAGGTGTTTGGCGCGGATGCGCTGCGGCTTTGCGAAGGGCAGATTGCGCTGACGGCAAAAGGAAATGCAGTGTCGGTGATCGAACTCTGATTCGCCGCGCCGGATCTGTTTTCACTTTATGATTCTGAAATCAGGGGCTTATGCGGCGATATTGCCGCATCACATCAACGCCTGCCCCCGGCGTCAGGACACCAGCCTTGCGGGCGGCTGGGTCGGGTCCTTGCTGTTGGGATAGACAAGGCCGGCGGAGATCACCAGCTTGGCGGCGTCTTCGATCGTCATCTCAAGTTCGATCACATCCTCGGCCGGAAAGAACAGCAGGAACCCCGATGTCGGGTTCGGCGTGGTCGGCACGAAGACCGAGATCAGGTCGCCCCCGACTTCGGCCCGTTGCGCAACCTCGCCACGCGCCTGGGTCGAGATAAAGCCGATGGCCCAGATCCCCTTGCGCGGGTACTGGATGAGGCAGGCCTTTTCAAAGCTGCGTTCGGACTGCTGAAACACCGTTTCGGCGATCTGTTTCACTCCGCTGTAGATCGACCGCACCACCGGCATGCGGCCGACCAGACTTTCGCCGAACCTGATGAGCGACCGCCCGATCAGCCCCTTTGCGACCCATCCCACGGCCACAGTGAATACCAGAAAGAAGATCACGCCGATTCCGCGCAGGTTGATGCCGGTATATTGTTCGGGATTGAACCGCGACGGCACCAGCGGCAGCACGAAACCGTCGATCCAGCCGATCACCGTCCAGATCAGCCAGATGGTCAGCCCGACCGGCGCGATCACCACAAGCCCGGTCAGGAAACTCGCGCGGATCTTTGACAGCAGTCCGGGGCGTCGCGGGGTCATGGGATCAAAGGGGGTTTGCATGCGTTCGCTTTCAGGTACTTTTGCCGCAACCTAGGCAGTTGGCGGCGCATCTACAATGGTCCTGCATCGGTCCCGCATCGCATGGGGTCGCGCCGCCCGGGAAACTGGTCACTTTGCGGGCGATCCTGCCTTTACCGGGGCTTGCGCAGACCTGTGCCGACCTTGCTTGGACGCTCAGCCCTCGGCCAGTTCGCAGGCGATCTGCGCACCAAGCCGGGCGTTGTTCAGCACCAGCGCGATGTTTGCCGTCAAGGACCGGCCTTCGGTCAGTTCATAGATCCGTTGCAGCAGATAGGGGGTCAGTGCCTTGCCGCTGATGCCGTGATCCGCCGCATCCTGCGTCGCCTTTGCAATCACCGGGGTCAGTTCGGCGCGGTCAATTTCGGCCTCTTGCGGAATGGGGTTGGCGATCAGCTGCCCGCCCGCCAGCCCCAGCGCGGCACGCATCCGGTGTGACCGGGCAATGGCGGCGGGGGTGTCCATCCGCAGCGGCGCGCGCAGCCCGGCAGAGCGCGACCAGAAGGCCGGCAACTGGTCCTGTCCGTAGGCGATGACCGGCACGCCAAGCGTTTCCAGCACTTCCAGCGTCTTGGGCAGATCCAGGATGGCCTTGGCGCCGGCGGCGACCACGGTAACTGGGGTCTGCGCCAATTCGCGCAGGTCGGCAGAGATGTCGAACGACGATTCGGCGCCCCTGTGAACGCCGCCGATGCCGCCGGTGGCAAAGACCCCTATGCCGGCCAGATGTGCCGCGATCATCGTCGCCGCGACCGTGGTGGCGCCGGTGCGCCCCTCGGCCATGCAGACGGCCATGTCGGCCCGGCTCAGCTTGGCGACATTGCGCGACTGGGCCAATGCCTCGATCTGCGCATCCTCAAGCCCGACGCACAACCGCCCGTCGATCACCGCAATCGTGGCGGGTTCGGCCCCGGAGTCGCGCACGGTGGTTTCGATCCTGCGGGCGGTTTCAAGGTTCTGCGGCCAGGGCATCCCATGCGTGATGATCGTCGATTCAAGCGCCACGACAGGACGCTTTTCCGACAGCGCGGCAGCCACGGCGGGAGAGAGATGGAACAGCGGCATGGGGGGTCCTTTTGTCGGCACGGTCCGTGCCCCTGAATAGCCCGGAATGCCGGTCCCTGTCGAGTGCGGCAGAGCTATGTGGTGCCTTCTCGGACCTCTGCACAGCGCAGGGGCCGGTTCAGGACGGCATGTCGCCCGACACATAGGCCGCCGCCGCCGCCAGCGCACGGTCCAGCGCCGCACCGCGCCCCGCGCCCCCCCGTTCGGCGGCGACATGCGCCGCCATGAAGGTGTCGCCGGCGCCGGTGACGCGGGTGACCAGCACCTCGGGCGGCTGGCGCGACAGGATGCCGTCGCGGTGGCCATCGCAGGTGATCGCGCCGCCATCCGTCACCAGGGCCCGCGCCGCTCCCCGTTCCAGCAGGGCGGCGGCCGCGTCGGGGGCGGACCCGAACCGGGTCTGGCACAGGATGCCGGCCTCTTCGAGGTTGACATAGAGCGTGCCGCGCCCGGCGCGCAGAAAGGGCAACAGCCGCTCTGCCTTGCCCGGAGAGGCGGGCGCGATGCGCAGGTCGGCGGCGCGGAACGCGGGGCTGCGCGCGATATCGTCCAGCAGATGTTCGGTCAGGTTGCCGTCCAGCGCGACAAGTCCGGGGTAGGGCGCCTGCGCGCTGCCAAGCGGTCCGTCGGTCAGCGGGCGCAGGATCCGCGCCCCGGCTGATTCCAGCGAATGGGCATCGGCGATGGCGGCGATCAGGCCGTTGGCGCCCTCGACGGCCATGTAACGGTCGGTCGGCAGATCCTGGGACCGGTAAAGATAGGTGGTATCAAGGCCAAGCCGTCCGCAGGCGGCGGTCAGCTCGTCGCCTTCGGGGTCCCGGCCCACGGCAGAAAGCAGCGCCGGACGCAGGCCAAAGCGTGCCAGCGTCATCGCGATGTTCAGCGCGACACCGCCGGGCAGTCGGATGATCCGCCCCGGCACGTCGCTGCCGCGCGCCATGACGCTGGCGGACCGCCCGATCACGTCCCAGAGGACCGAGCCGATGCACAGGATGTCCGGAGCGGCAGTGTCGGGGTGCGGTTTCATACGCCGTTTCTGGCGCGGATCGGCAGGCGGCACAAGAGCGCACCGCGCTATAAATTCATGCGCGAAGCGCTGTGTCATCTGGCGCACCGAGCCTGGGGAACAGGGCGCGCCGCGCTTTGGGATCACGTGTCATCCGGGGTTATGACCGCGGTCATAAAACGGCAGTTCCGCTGACCCACAAGCCCGGCCACTTGCCCCGACCCCGACCTTGTGCCACCAGTTCCGCATCTCGCAAGGAGCCCGGACATGAAACCCACCCTGATGCGCCCCGTCGGCCTGCCATCCAGCGCCTCGACCCCCGTGGTCACGCCTCTGATGCCCTCGGTCGTTTATGCCAGCGAAACGCCGGATGCGCTGGACGATCAGTACGAAGGCCGCGTGAAGGGCTATACCTATGCCCGCGAAGGCCATCCCAATGCCGACGTGCTGGCGCAGCGGATCGATGCGCTTGAGGGGTGCACGGGCGGCATTGTCACCGGGTCGGGCATGGCGGCGGTCACCGCGGCGCTGCTGGGGCTGTGCCGCGCCGGGGATCATGTGGTGGGGGGCGATCAGCTTTATGGCCGGTCGCTGCGGATGATGCGCGACGACCTGCCGCGGCTGGGCATTGCGACCACGCTGGCGGACCCCACGGATGTGACCGCCTTTGCCACCGCTTTCCGCCCCGAAACAAGGCTTGCGCTGGTCGAGGTGGTATCGAACCCGACGCTGCGCATCGCGGATCTGGCGGGCATCGCCGAGTTGTGCAAATCGCGCGGCGTGCTGCTGGTGGTGGACAACACCTTTACCACGCCGGCCTCTGTCACGCCGTTCGACTGGGGCGCGGATGTGGTGCTTCATTCGGTGACAAAGCTGCTGGCGGGCCATTCGGACGTGACGCTGGGCTGGATTGCCGCCAACACGCCGGACCTGACCAAACAGCTATATGATTTCATCGTGACCACCGGGCTTACGCCCAGCCCGTTCGACTGCTGGCTGGCCGAGCGCGGCATGATGTCCTTTGGCCTGCGGTTCACCCATGCGCAACAGACCGCGCGGCGGCTGGCGGATCATCTGGCCGGGCAGGCGGGCGTGCGCCGGGTGCTGTATCCGACCCGCGACGACCATCCGGACCGGGCGCGGGCACAGGCGGTGCTGCGCGGTGCGGGCGGCAACATGCTGAGCTTCGAATTGAACGGCGGGCGCGCGCAGGCCAATGCCTTTGCCGCCGCCGCCAAGGGCATCGCATTTGCCCCGACACTGGGCGATGTGGGCACGACACTGTCGCATCCGGCGTCCAGTTCGCACCGCGCCCTTGGGGCCGAGGGACGCGCCGCGCTGGGCATCACCGAGGGTTTCTTTCGCGTCTCGGTCGGCCTTGAGGAACCCGAGGCACTGATGGAAACCTTTGACGACGGGCTGCGCGCCGCCGGGTCCGCCGGATGAGCTTTACGCCGCAGGGGGTGATCGAGGCGCTGCCGATGCCTGCGGTGCTGATCCGCCGGGACGAACGGATCGAGGGGGCAAACAGCGCCGCGATGAAGCTGCTGGGCGAGGGCATCCGGGGGCGGCATTTCATTACCGCCCTGCGCCAGCCCGCGCTGCTGGACGCGATCGAGGCAACGCTGCGTGACGGCAAGCCGCGTACGTCGCGATACCTGACCAATGACGGGCGGCAGGACACAACATTTCAGGTGTCCTGCCGCCCTGTGCCGCTGAGCGCCGGGCCCGGGGCGCTGGTGGTGTTCGAGGATGTCACCCATCTCGAGCAGGCCGGGCAGATGCGCCGCGATTTTGTCGCCAATGTCAGTCACGAGTTGCGCACGCCGCTGACCGCGCTTTTGGGCTTCATCGAAACGCTCAAGGGTCCTGCCCGCAACGATGCCGCCGCCCGAGAACGGTTTCTGGGCATCATGGAAAGCGAGGCGGGCCGGATGAACCGTCTGGTGGGCGATCTTCTGTCGCTGAGCCGGGTCGAGGCGGACGAACGCGTGCGCCCGACCGAGCGGCTGTGCCTGTGCGATCTGGTCCAGTCGATGGTCAACGGTCTTGCGCCGCTGGCCGAAGAGGCCGGTGTCACGGTCAAACTGGACCTGCCCGAGCCGTTCGACATGACGGGGGATGCGGACCAGCTGCGTCAGGTGCTGAGCAACCTGCTGGAAAATGCCATCAAGTATTCCGGGCGCGGTTCTGATGTGGTGGTCAGCGTCTCGGCCCCGGATTATGAACCGAAGATGCGCGGCGCGGGTGTGACGCTGGAGGTGCGCGACAGCGGGCCCGGGATCGACCCGATCCATCTGCCCCGCCTGACCGAACGGTTCTACCGCGTCGACAGCCACCGCAGCCGCGAGATGGGCGGCACCGGGCTGGGTCTGGCCATCGTGAAGCACATCGTCAACCGCCATCGCGGTCGGCTTCAGGTGGAAAGCGTGCTGGGGCAGGGCAGTGCGTTCCGGGTGCTGCTGCCGGTCTGATCTGCCGGTCTGAGCTGCCGGTCTGAGCTGCTGCGTCGGTCAACCGCTTGAACGGGCGCGCGGCATGTGAAACCCTTGGGCGCGACACCCAACCGACGGAGTTCGGCCCATGCCCCTGACCGCCCGCCCCAACGCGCCCTTCGACCTTGCGCCGCTGTCGCGCCTGCTGACGGATGAGGGTGACCTTGCCCTGGTCAATCCCAATGCGAAATACCCCTTTGATCCGCTGGAGTGGCAGGAAAAGTGGCTGGGCGATCCGGATGACGCGTCGTTCTACCTGATGGACGGGACCGGGACAGATGTCGGTTTCTTTGCCCTGCGCGTCGGGGTCGGTCCCGAGGTGCGCCATCTGACCTATGCCTTTGTGGCCGAAGAGGCGCGTGGCGGCGCCGGTGGCGTGCTGGCCGCCGAGGTCGAAGCGGCGGCGCGCGATCTGGGTGCGCTGACGATCACCCTGAAATGCGAACTGGACAACGAGCCTGCGCTGAACGCCTATCTTGCCGCCGGGTACGAGACCCTGTCGGAGCGCAACGGCATGGCGACCATGCGCCTTGATCTCGATTAGGCCGGGATGTGGAACACGCCCAGCGTGATCGCGCCGTAAAAACAGGCCGAGGCGCAAAGCACAAAGCCGTGCCAGATGGCGTTGGCATATCGCAGCCCGTCCCAGCGGTAGAAGATGACGCCAAGACTGTAGAGCAGCCCGCCGGTGGTGATCAGCACGATGGTGGCCAGCGGCACAAGCGGCACAAGCGACCAGATCAGCGCCACGCTGAGCCAGCCCATGAACAGGTAGAGCAACGGATCGTAGCGGCCGGGCGTGCGCCAGAAGAAGACCTTTTTCACCACGCCGAACGCCGCAAGCGCCCAGACCAGCGCCAGCACGACATAGGCACCCAGAGAGCCGATCATCACCACAAGCGGCGTATAGGTGCCCGCGATCTTGAGATAGATAGCGGCGTGGTCCATGCGGCGCAGGGCCGGGCGCAACCCTTCCCATGGGGTCATGTGATAGCTTGCCGATGCGGCGAAGGTCGCCACCAGCGCGGCGCCGTAGATGCCGAGCGCAACACCCTGCGCGCTGCTGACCCGGCCGGTGGACCAGATCAGCAGCAACAGCGCGCCGATACAGGCACCAAACACACCCAGAAGGTGCATGGCGCCATCGGCGATCCGTTCGGACCGGGCATACGTCGGGTAGGTCATCGTGTCGGCTCCGCAGGGTCTGGATACAGGGTATACCGGGACTGTGAGGAACAGCCAAGATCCATGCGGCGGCGAAATGGGTGCAGGATCGGAGTCGGGGTCTGTTGGCCGAGTTCTGGCCGGGTTCTGGTCGCAACAGGACCGGCGATTCGCGCGCGATTGCGGTATCTCTGTAAACAGCGCGGCTCCGGTCGTGGCTTTCGCTGCCCGGGTGGCGAAAAACGCCGGGCAGTGACTGTCGCTTTGATTGCTGCGCACAACAAAGCTATACCCGTGCAAGACGCTGCGGGTTCGGGGAGTGGTATGGAAACCAGAGACATCAGGATCGTGGCCAGTGACCTCCGGGTCCCCCTGGGCATGACCCGAGCGATTAGGGGGTTTCCGGCCAAGGGCAGGACCGGAAGGATCCCAATCACCCCAGAGGCCCGCGCACCCAGCACAAGACAACCGGAGGGATAGAGCCATGACAGAAATGAAAAAACACATCGCCTCGGCCTTTGACAGGGATCTTGAGGGAATCCAGGCACAGATCATGAAGATGGGCGGGCTGGTCGAGGCCGCCATCCGGGACGGCGCGAAGTCGCTGGAAACCCGTGACGAGGAACTGGCCGAACAGGTGCGCCGGGGCGACAAGGCCATCGACGCGCTGGAAGAGCAGCTGAACAACGAGGCGGCGCGCGTGATCGCCATCCGTGCGCCCACTGCCGTCGACCTGCGGGTGATCCTGTCGGTCATGCGGATGTCGGCCAATCTTGAACGGATCGGCGATCTGTCAAAGAACATGGCCAAGCGGACCGGCGTGCTGGTGCAGCTTCAGCCGATCCAGGGTTCCCCCACTTCGCTGCGGCGCATGGCGCGCGAGGTCGAACTGATGCTGAAGGACGCGCTGGACGCCTATATCCAGCGCGATCCGGAACTGGCCCGCGACGTGATCGAACGCGACCGTGACGTGGACCAGATGTACAACACGCTGTTCCGCGAGTTCCTGACCTTTATGCTCGAAGATCCGCGCAACATCACCGCCTGCATGCACCTGCATTTCATCGCCAAGAATATCGAACGCATGGGCGATCATGTCACCTCGATCGCGGAACAGGTCGTGTTCCTTGTGACCGGGTCCAAACCGGAAGAGCCGCGCACCAAGGGCGACATGACATCGTCCGATGCCCGCTACAGCGTCGGCGCCAACAACAGCGACGGGGATTGAGTCCGTGCCCCTGTGAGCCGGGCCCTGTGAGCCGGGCCCTGTCAGCCGGGCCCTGTCAGCCGTGCCCTGTCAGCCGTGCCCCTGGGAGCTGTGACCCTGGGAGCTGTGACCCTGGGCGTGCAATTGGTCGGTAAAACTGGTCGGTAAAACTGATCGGGCAGGGGCTGGACACTGGCCGGGCCGGGCAGGGTTGCGGCGTGCAGGGCGTGGGCCGCGCGTGACAGGGGGCGCTGCCCAAGCGTTGGTTGCATAGAAAATATCATTGGTGGCGATTAGCGTGTTGGCTCCAAGATTGTTGACCAAGTTGGTCGGCTCTCGCGGTCAAATTGAATGTTGGACAGCCGTGTAAGGCGTCCGCCTTTAAACAAAACGCATCCTCAGGCGCGACTTCTGCAACCGGCCAAGAGCCGCCATTGACCAGTGCTTGATGCCGCAACGCGGCTTGGACTCGAAGCCGCCGCTGGCCGGTGTGTCGAAAGCCGCGCAGCAGCGTCACCAGCCCGGCCGTTCTTTCATCGCGCCGCATACTATTGGATTGGAAGATGTCTGCGCGGGACGGAGCTGACCTTCGATTCCAAGCAAATCAAAACTAAGGCTCCTGGGCACACATTCCCACTTGAAAGCGGTCACATCCTGCAATGAGATGGATTTGCGCAAGGACCAGCGCGCCAGTTGAGGGATCAATTTGCAGCGCGCCCGCACACAAGCTGTGCGCCGATATAGTATTGCGGAATCACCACCAGTTTCCGAAGTTTCGGTCGGTTGACATACGAAGGTTGCCGGCAGGTCCAAGTCACTTCCTACCGCAATCGAGGGAGTCGAAATGGCTGCGCAAAACGAAACGACGGTCGGTCAGAACGAGACCTTGTCGAGCATGGTCGAATGCCACGGCGTGATCCTCTTCACTAAGAAATATGAAGAATGCGTGTCGTTCTACCGCTGCAAGCTCGGCCTGCCACTTTGGTATGAAAAGGACGGTCTCACCTGCCTGCGGTTTGGAAGCGGATATCTGATGATCGAAAACGGCGGCGTCGCCAGCGACGCTCGGAAGGCTCTGTCGGAGAACCCGACAGCGCTCCGCTTCAACGTACCAAACGTCAAGCGGGCCGCATGCCTCTTGGAACTGCAAGGGGTTCCAGTGGATATCAGGGAGCATACCTGGGGTATCACCGGCTCGTTCATCGACCCCGATGGGAACGTGTGTAGTTTAAAGAACGCCGACGATCCTTACTTCACTGACAGCTAAGCTTCGTTCAAACTTCGAAGAAGGGATCTAAGCCGAAACGCGGCGTTGCGGCGCGCTCACTCGTCATGCGAGCGGAAACCCGTCAATCACGTCCCACAGAGGTCACTCGCCAAGGTGCGCGGCGCCGCGCCGCAGCTTCACCAGACCGGTCATTCATGCATCGCGCAGCATTTTCGAAGCGTGAGTGGCGGAAGTGCGGACGTTCGCACTTGCTCCCCGAAGTGTAAGCATCCGTCGAGGACCGCGGTTAGGCAGCCTTGACCTGGTGCGTTGCTGCGTTCCATTCCCACGGCAGCAACTCGTGCAGGCGTGACATCGGCATGTCGGAGATGCGCGCGATGACGTCGGCGAGCCAGGCCTGCGGATCGATATCGTT
>JAGXGV010000097.1 GCA_024636635.1 Puniceibacterium sp. | reverse complement strand
TAGCGGCGCACCAGCTTGTGCTTGCGGTCCACGTTCACATGGTTCTTGTAGCCGTAGTGGGATTTCCCGTGCTTGCTCGGCGGGAAAACAGTCCCCGGACTGTTTTCTGATCCGCCTCTCTCCAGCGCGCGTCCACGTCCTTCTGTGACCGCTTGGCGGGCTTGTTCGCCCAGTCCTCGGGCACCTCGCCGTTCTTGATGGTCTTGTTTTCCTCGCGGGTGTTGCGGTTCTTCGGCACCGACACGATGGACGCATCCAGAATCTGACCGCCCCGCGCGATGTAGCCCTGCCGCGCCAGGTAGCCGTCGAACTGCTGGAACAGCGCCTCCACTATGCGCGCCTGAGCCAGCGCCTCGCGGTAAAGCCAGACCGTCTTGGCGTCCGGCACGCGGTCCTCCAGTCCGAGGCCCAGAAACCTCATGAACGACAGCCGGTCGCGAACCTGATACTCGATCTGATCGTCCGACAGGTTGTAGTGCGCGCTCAGGACCAGCGTTTTGAACATCAGAACCGCATCCATCGGCTTGCGCCCGGCGCGTGACTTGCGCTCAGCATCAGGCTTGCGCCAGACCCGCTCCAATGCCGGGCAAAACTCCTCCCAGGGCACGACGGCGTCGATCTCGACCAGAGGGTCCTTCTTGGTGTCCAGGCTCGCATAGCGATCGGAAAGATCAAAAAACCCATCTGCGCCATCGTCATACCCCAAGCTGCGGACCATCGAAGCCATCATATCGCGGCGGCACGTTCGAGGCAATTTTTCGAGGTGCCCTCTAGAAAAAGTATCACCTGAGGCAGAAAGGGACGCAGTATGAATGCTGATGGTTGTGGACAAGCACCATCCCGGTCTGATCCCACATCAGCAGTTTGATCCGGTCTGCACGTTTCGACCGGATCACGAAGACGGCGCCGCAGAACGGATCGAGCCCGAACATCTCCTGCGCCGCCAGCGCCAGGCCATCAATGCCCTTGCGGAAGCCCACCCGCTTCGCGGCAGTGCATGCGCGCATGCACGAGAGGGGGCCGCGTCGCCACGAAGACCTTCACCGGCCTACCCTGGCCGAACATCATGATGCCGCAGCCCAAGCCGCGCGGATCGCCCGCCTCAGTAGGCCTTCGTCGGTATCGGCCTCGGCCTGGATCACGACGTCGCCCACCACGATCTCAAGGCCGCACCTGGCGACAGTCGACGGCGCATCCATCGTGCTGTCATCGAACACCAGTTCCTCGAACATTGGAAGCGCCGCGACGCTCTCGGGCAGCTCCAGGTTGCCTTCGCATATCTGCTTGCGCCAGTCGTAAATCTGCCAGCGGGTGGTGCCATGCTTGCGCGCGACATCGGCGACCTTGACACCCGACATCACGCTCTCCGCCGCGAGCCGCGCCCGCTTAGCCTTCGTCCGTGGCCCGGACGTGCAGGTGGTTCCAGGCATCGCGAAACTGGATGAAGTGATGGCGCGTGTCGATATAGTCGAGCCGCGCGGGCATCCCTGCCGACACGGGGGCGTGCCCGTGCTCGGCTGCATTGGTAAAAACGCGTTTGTTCAGGGCCGGAACCTCTTGGCCGGACAGGATGCCCCTGGATCGCGACTATTTTTCGCGCAACTTCCGACTTTCGCGCGGCTATCGCGGTTGCGCGGGACGGCAGTGGTCGCCGCCTAGTGCAGGTGTTCAGAGGCCATAAATCTCGTTGAACTTGGTATCGAGATAATCCAGCAGCGGAGCTTCGTTCGGTTCGAAACCGCAGGCGTCGGCGATCAGGTCGCGCGGGCGCAGCAGGCCGCCGGATTTCTGCACCTTTGCACCCAGCCAGCTGGTCGCCTCGTCCAGCTTGCCCTTTGACAGCTGGTCGTCCAGATCCGGCACAGCCGCGCGCAAGGCGGCGTGCAGGCAGCCGGCATAGACGTTGCCCAGCGTGTAGGTCGGGAAATAGCCGAACAGCCCCACCGACCAGTGCACATCCTGAAGCACGCCATTGGACGGAAGGTCAACGGCAAAGCCAAAGTCCGCAAGGAACCGCGCGTTCCAGGCCATTTCCAGATCCTGAACGTCGAGCGCGCCGCTGATCAGCGCCCGTTCCAGATCGAAGCGCATCAGAACATGGAGGTTATACTGAACCTCGTCGGATTCCGTCCGGATGAAGCCGTTGTGCACCCGGTTGACGGCCGCATGGAAGGCGCCCGCGTCCGCAATACCGATGTCGCCAAAGGTTTCCACCATCCGGCCGAACAGCCAGCCGGTAAAGGCGCGGCTGCGCCCAAGCTGGTTTTCGTAGATCCGGCTCTGGCTTTCGTGCACGCCCATCGACACGCCTTCGCCCAGCGGGGTCAGTCGATAGTCCGGCGCGATGGCCTGCTCGTAACAGGCATGGCCGACCTCGTGGATCGTCGAATAAAGGCAATTGAACGGGTCCGTCCGGCTGGTCCGTGTGGTGATGCGGACGTCATCGCCCGAGCCGGACGAAAACGGATGCACCGCCTTGTCGATACGGCCTCGGTTCATATCGTAGCCATAAACAGCGGCGATCTGGCGGGTGAGCTTCATCTGGGCGTCTTCGTCAAAGTCGCCTTTCAGTCCCGCAGGCTGTGGTTTTTCAAGGATTCGCTGGCGCAGGTCCACCAGACGCGGCCGCAGCGCGCCGAACATCCCTTCGAGACTGGCCGCCGTGGCGCCCGGTTCGTAGTCATCCAGAAGCGCGTCGTAGATATCGCCGCCATCCGAAAGCGCCTCGCCCTCTTCGCGTCGCAGGTCGAGCACCTTTCGGAGCGTGGGCGCAAACCCCGCAAAGTCGTCATTGGCGCGTGCTTCGGCCCAGACGCCCTGGGCCTCGCTTGTGGCGCGGGCGATTTCGGCCGCCAGACGACCGGGCACCTTGCGGGTCCGGTCGTATGTGCGGCGGATGTGACGCATCTGCGCCTGCCCGACCGCATCCAGTTCGCTGTCGGAAATCGCCGCAAGCCAGTCGCCGACGCGCGGGTCCGTCCGGCGGGCGTGCAAAACGCCCTCGATCGCCGACATCTCTTCGCCCCGCTGGTTCGCCGCACCGCGCGGCATCACCGTTTCCTGATCCCAGCCAAGACGGCCCGCGATCTGACCCAAGGCCGAGGTTTCGCGCTGGAAGGCCATCAGATCGTCAAAGGCGCTCATCGCGCGGTCCCCCTTACGGATTGGAATATCGGAAACTGGGCCGCGAACCGCGCCCGCAGGATCAGCACCCACAGCACGACCGCGCCGAACTGATGCACGATGGCCACGTGCCAGGGCGCGCCATAAAGCACCGTCACGATGCCCAGACCCATTTGCAGGCCCAGCATCGCCAGGACGGCGTTGAAGCGGAACCGGGTCCGGGCATTGGGCGACCGGCGCGACCGGAACCAGACGTAGATACCGAAAACCATCAGCAGATACCCGGCCATGCGGTGGATGAACTGCACCAGACCGTCGTTTTCAAAGAAGTTCCGCCACAGAGGCTCGATCTCGAACGGTGTGGGCGGGATGAAGGCCCCCGCCATCAACGGCCAGTCGGTATAGTTGCGCCCCGCATCGTTCCCCGCCACCAGCGCCCCGATCAGGATCTGGACAAACGCCAGCCCGGCAAGGACCGTGACCGCGCGGGTCAGCCCGACCTCGCGCGAACGGCGGGCCTGCATCATCTCGCGCTCTTCGCGCCCCAGCGCAAAGGTGAACCATGCGATCAGGCCAAGGATCACAAAAGCCAGCCCCAAATGCGTCGCCAGCCGGTAGCTTGCGACGTCGATCCGGTCACCATCGAGACCCGAAGACACCATCCACCAGCCGATCGCCCCCTGTGCGCCGCCAAGGACGCCCAGCAGGAACAGACGGCCGGTCCAGCCGCGCGGGATCTGACGCGCAGCAAGAAATCCAACGAACCCCAGCGCCCAGACAAGGCCGATCACGCGACCAAGCTGTCTGTGGCCCCATTCCCACCAGTAGATGAACTGAAATTCGGACAGGGACATGCCACGGTTCTGAAGCTGGTATTCCGGGATTGCACGGTACTTGTCGAACTCTGACTGCCAGCTTGCCGCGTCCATCGGCGGCAGCGCGCCGGTCACCGGGCGCCATTCGGTAATGGACAGCCCGCTGTCGGTCAGCCGGGTCAGCCCCCCCACCGCGATCATCACCAGCACCAACACAAACAGCAGCATCAGCCAAAGCCGGATGCCACGGCGCGCGCCGCGCTTTCCGGCGTCGATCATGCCCCCCTTGGGCGGCGTTGCCCGCGTCTTGGCCGGTTCCGCGCCAACCTCCTCAAAGATACTGCGTTTTCCGCTCATATCCGGCTCCTTCATGTCGCTCTGGACAGTAGGCCGCGCACCCCGGCCCTTCAAGTCAGTCGCCGCGTTCTTTCCACCGCACCATTTGACGCATGATGCCGTGCAGCATCCGCACATCAGCCTGGGTCAGCGGCATGCGGGACCAGAGATTGCGCAGGTTCAGCTTCATGCTGTCGGCCTTGTGTTCGGGAAAGAAGAATTGCGCGTCGGTCATCCGCTCTTCGTAGTGATCCGAAAGTTTGCGGATGTCGGTCTGGCTGGCCCACTGGCTTCCGGCAAGTTCGACAGTCTCGGCCGTGACTTCGACCGCGTGGCGTTGCCATTCATAACCCGCAAGCAACACACATTGCGCAAGGTTGAGCGAAGCGAAGCGCGGATTGACCGGGACCGAAATGATCGCGTTGGCAAGTGCAATGTCGTGGTTTTCCAGCCCGGCGCGTTCCGGACCGAACAATACGGCGACCTTTTCGCCCGCCGCGATCCTGTCACGCGCGATCTGCATCGCCCTTTCGGGGGAATAGATCGGCTTGGTCAGATCGCGGTTGCGTGCCGTGGTCGCCATGACCAGGGTGCAGTCCGCCACCGCCTCGGCGGTGGTCTCCATCACCTGTGCCTCGTCCAGCAGCCGCCCGGCTCCGGCCGCCATGGCCACGGCGCTCTGGTTCGGCCAGCCATCCCTTGGCGCCACCAGCCGCATCCGGTCCAGCCCGAAGTTCCACATCGCCCGTGCCGCGGCCCCGATATTCTCGCCCATCTGCGGATTCACCAGCACAAAGGCAGGCTGCGGTGTCTCTATCGGCATGGGGTGGCTCCTGTCGGTCTGCTGCGCGTCATACCATGCCAGCGCTTGGCTGCAACGCACCGTGCCGCACAATGGACCGGGGCGCGGGGGACCAGGGGCGGGATTCCCCCGTCGCCCCTGCGGAAAATAAGCTAACGGCAATGGTCAAAACGGTTTTTTCCCTTTATAGCGGGCCAAATCCTATCAGGAGCCTTCGCGATGGCCGACACTGAACAGCCGCAGATCTATCTTGTCACCCCACCTGAATTCGACCTGAACGACTTTCCGCAAACCCTTGCGCGCGTTCTGGATTCCGCGGATGTCGCCTGTATCCGACTGGCCCTTGCCACCAGGGACGAGGACCGTATCCTGCGTGCCGCCGATGCCGTCCGCGAGATTGCGCACCGGTATGATATCGCGCTGGTCCTCGACACACACGTCGTGCTGGCGCAGCGGCTTGGCCTGGACGGGGTCCACCTTCTTGACGGCGCGCGTTCGGTGCGGTGGGCCCGCAAAGAGCTGGGCGATGACGCGATTGTCGGCGCCTATTGCGCCCAGTCCCGCCATGAAGGCATGGCTGCCGGCGAATCCGGGGCCGATTACATCAGCTTTGGGCCCATCGGTCAGACCGCCCTCGGCGATGGCGCCGTGGTCGAACGCGAGCTGTTCGAATGGTGGTCCGAGGTCATCGAACTGCCCTGTGTCGCCGAAGGTGCCTTGGGCGAAGAAGAGATTGCAAGTCTTTCGCCTGTCACGGATTTTTTTGCCTTTGGTGAAGAAATATGGAACCAGGACGATCCGGCAGAGGCACTGGCCCGGCTGACGAGGGTTATCACCGCCTGATCAGCGATGGACGTCCGCAAGCCCGTGGCCAGCCCGGACCTGCGATTCAAGATGGCTGGCCAGGGACTTGCGGTTCGGAAAGGCGTCGACCCGTACCGGCGCGTGATAGACAAGTGCGACGCTGCCCTGATGGCGCGCCGAAAGTGTCTTGAGAAGATGAGCGCCAAAGCTCATGTCGCCCCACCAGCCATAGAAACTCGGGTCTTCGCCCTCGGGCGCATGATAGATCACGCTGACCGGCTGGATCTGCATCTCGTGCCTCAGACCATCTACGAAGAACGCGGCGAAAAGCGTTGATTTGAAAGGCAGAACACGCAATCCATCGGTTGATGTACCTTCGGGAAAGAACAGCAGACGGTGGCGGTGCAGAAGCCGCTGCTCGAACAGCTTGGCCTGCCTCCCTGCCTCTCTCGGTTCGCGGCGGATAAAGACCGTACCGGTGGCCCGCGCCAGCCAGCCGATGCCGGGCCAGTCCGCCACTTCGGATTTCGAGACGAAATAGACGTTCTTGCGTGCATTCAGCGCAAAGATATCCAGCCAGGACGAATGGTTGGCGACCACCGCCCCCGGTCCCGCCATGCGCGGCCCCCGCATCGTGAGCGGTAATTGCAGAATGACAAAGGCCGCGCGGCAGACGCCTTGGGTGATGTAGGGTGTGACGGGCCTGTCGACTCCATATAGCGGCCGTTCGACCAACCGCACCAGCAGCAGCAGCAGCAGACCACCGAACACCACGGCCCCCAGACAGGCGCCACGCGCAAGCGCGCGCAGCCACCCCCCGACGCCAATTCGGCGGGGCGGCGGCGCATCGTCGGTTTTCCACGTCACGTTCACCCGGCAAGCCCCTTGGTATAAATGCTTTTCTGCCGTTCGTTCATCTGTTCGGTGTCGATCACCAGGCAGACATCAGTTGTGTTGAAGCCGTGGTCCACATAGGCACCGTCGCCCACACCGCCACCAAGGCGGAGATACGCCTTGATCAGCGCGGGCGTGTCGATCATGGCGCGCTTGCGGTCCACTTCGGCTTCGGGCAGCAGCGCCATCGGCTGAAAGTTGCGAGAGCGCACTTTCAGCGCCTCGGGTACGCCGTGGCGATAGTGCAGATGACTGAGCGGATGGGCCAGCGCGCGCACATCGGTGCCGGGAAAGCTTGCCACGCCAAAGAGAATTTCGATCCTGTGGTCAGCCACATAGTCGGCAAGCGCCTGCCAGAGGTGGAACATCGCCGTACCGCCGCGATACTGCGGATGCAGGCAGGAGCGTCCCAGTTCCAGCAGACTGCGGCCGGTTCTCCGGAGGGGATCGAGGTCGTATTCGGATTCGGAATAGAAACCGCCCGCAGCGGCTGCGCGGTCTCCGGGCAGCACACGGTAAACACCGATGACCATCCCGGCACGGGCTTCGTCGAACAGCAGGAGATGGTCGAAAAACGGATCGAACCGATCCTTTTCCAGCGCATTCCCATGATCCACAAGGGGACCGCCACCGCCCAGTTCGCGCACAAAAACATCGTACCGCAACCGTTGTGCGGCCCGCAGATCCGCATCTGTTTGCGCAAGACGCGCGTTGAACCGGGGGGCTTGGGCACTCATCTGCGACATGTCCGCTGCGTGAAACCTGTTGCCCGCTTCTAGGCAAGCCGCGTAGGCTTGGCAACAGTGCCGACCCCTCGCCCGGAAAGCGTTAACCATTGCGAAACCAAGCAGGTTTATTCAGTTTCAAACACAGGCAGTAGCGTGATGTTGCGACCGTCGATGACGACCTTACCCTCTTCGCGGAAATTCACCGTGATGCGCCCGCCGATATTCGACTGCACCTGTCCCAGACCCCAATCGGGGCGATCAGGATGTGAAACTAGCATACCGGGCTCAAGCAGCGCGTTCAGTTCGCTCATCTTCGTCCCTTCAACCCGAGGTGTACATGCATCACGATAGCGCCCATCTCGCGACTTTGATAGGGTCAAGGATCTGCCACGACCTGATCAGTCCGATCGGCGCGATCGGCAATGGACTCGAACTTCTTGCATTGGGCGGCTCGACCGGCCTTGGACCGGAATACGAACTGATCAACGACAGTTGCAACAATGCGACCGCGCGAATCCGCTTTTTCCGCGTTGCTTTCGGCACATCCTCTGACACCCAGAGATTAGGCAGGGCAGAGATTCTGGCAATCCTTAAAGACGTCGGCCAGGGTGCCCGGCTGCGCACGCAATGGCGCCCTGCGGGAGATCAGGCCCGGCGCGAGGTCCAGCTTGCTTTCCTGGCCATGCTCTGCTTCGAATCGGCGCTGCCGCACGGCGGCACCGTCACATTCGACCAGCGCGGCGGACAGTGGCATATCGAAGCCGAGGCGGCACGCATCACGATTGACCCCGGTCTCTGGAAGATGCTGACCGATCCAACCTTCCGGACCGAGGTTTCACCGGGCCGGGTTCAGTTTCTCATGCTTCAGGTCATCGCGCAGGACATGAACCGCACAGGGCAGATGTCGCATACTGCGGACCGGCTGGTCCTTGAGCTCTGACACGGTGGCCGACCGCCGCATCCTGCGGCCGCCCCCCGGCCCTGAGTTCAGTCGCGCACCGCGCCGTCCCCCGAAACCAGGTACTTGAAACTGGTAAGCTGTTCCGCGCCCACCGGCCCGCGCGCATGCAGCTTTCCGGTGGCGATGCCAATCTCGGCCCCCATTCCGAATTCGCCACCATCGGCAAACTGGGTCGAGGCGTTGTGCATCAGGATGGCGCTGTCCACACGATCAAAAAACCGCGACACGGCATCGGGATCTTCGGTCAGGATGCATTCGGTGTGCTGCGAGCCATAGGAACGGATGTGATCGATTGCGGCATCGATGTCATCGACCACCCGCGCCGCGATGATGGCGTCAAGGTATTCACGGCCCCAGTCGTCCGCCCCGGCGGCGGTGGTGCCTTCGATCGCCAGAAGCGTCTTGTCGGTGCGCACTTCGACCCCGGCAGCAATCAAGGCGCGGATGACGCCCTGACCGATGGTGTCGACCACGTCGCGATGGACCAGCAGACATTCCGCCGCGCCGCAGATGCCTGTGCGGCGGGTTTTGGCATTCAGCACGACGTTCAGGGCCTTGACCGGATCGGCCGCCTTGTCGATGTAGATGTGCACGATGCCCTCGAGATGCGCAAAGACCGGAACACGCGCCTCTTTCTGCACAAGCCCCACCAGCCCTTTGCCGCCCCGCGGTACGATCACGTCGATTGTGCCGGTCATCGTCAGCATGGCAGAGACGGCGGCACGGTCCCGGGTCGGGACAAGCTGGATCGCATCTGCAGGCAGCCCCGCAGACACCAGACCGTCAATCAGCGCCGCATGGATGGCGGATGACGAATGAAAGCTTTCCGAACCGCCGCGCAGGATCACCGCATTGCCGGACTTGAGGCACAGCGCGCCGGCGTCCGCCGTCACGTTGGGCCTTGATTCATAGATCACGCCGATCACTCCGAGCGGCGTGCGCACCCGGCGGATGTGCAGCCCCGAGGGTTGATCCCATTCTGCCATCAACTGCCCCACCGGATCCGCCTGTGCGGCGATGGCGCGCAGACCGTCGCACATGGACCTGATCCGGTCCCCGGTCAGAAGCAACCTGTCGAGCATGGCCTCTGACAGGCCCTTTTCCCGACCATGGGCCATGTCCTTTTCATTCGCCTCGAGCACTGCATTGCGCGCGGACCAAAGCGCGTCGGCGGCAGCGGAAAGGGCCGCGTTCTTTGCGGCTGTCGGTGCGTGGCACAGTTCGGCAGCCGCGGCCCTGGCACGGGCGCCGATGTCGGCCATAAGGGCGGGGATGTCTGTCAAATCCTGCATGGGTCTGGCCTTTGGCAAAGTCTGGAGTCGGGTATTTGAAAAAAGGAGAAGGTCAAAGGACCATGTCATCGCGATGGATCAGCGCGGCCCGGCCCGGATAGCCCAGAAGCACCTCAATCTCGTGACTGCGGTGCCCCTTTATCGCGCGGGCCTCGGCAGCGGTATAGCGACACAGGCCCTGCCCGAGCGCCCGCCCGTCTGACGAACGGATTGCCACCGGATCGCCCCGGCCAAAACTGCCCTCGACCGCGGCGACGCCTGCGGGAAGCAGCGATTTGCCCGAGGCAAGTGCCTGCGCCGCGCCATCATCCACGATCAGCACGCCCTGCGGTTTCATCGCCGCGATCCAGCGCTTGCGCGCCAGGTGCGGGTCCAGATGCGGGGTGAACCATGTCGCATTGGCACCGTTTTCAAGCGCCAGCAGCGGGTGCAGTACGAAACCATCGCTGATGGCCAGAGCACATCCCGACGCGGTGGCGGTCCTGGCCGCCATCAGCTTTGTCTTCATGCCGCCCTTGGACAGGCCCGAGCCGGCGTCCCCGGCCATCGCCTCGATCGCCGGAGTGATGCCGTCGATGACCGCATAGCGCGTCGCCGTTGCATCGGTCTGCGGATTGCCGGTGTAGAAGCCGTCCACATCCGACAACAGGATCAGCTGATCCGCGCCCACGGTCACGGCAACCTGCGCTGCCAGGCGGTCGTTGTCGCCATAGCGGATCTCGTCCGTGGCAACGGTGTCATTCTCGTTCACGATGGGCACCACGCCAAAGCCCAGAAGGGTTTGCATCGTGGCGCGGGAATTGAGATAGCGGCGGCGGTCGGCGCTGTCTTCGAGCGTCACGAGGATCTGCGCCGTGGTAATGCCATGGGGTGCCAGCGCCTCTTCCCAGGCGCGGGCCAGGCGGATCTGGCCGACAGCAGCGGCAGCCTGCGACTGTTCGAGCGGAAGTACCGACGCGGGCAGCTTCAGCACCTGGCGACCAAGGGCGATCGAGCCGGACGAGACCAGCACGACATCGGTGCCGCGGGCCTTGATCCGCGCCACGTCGGCCGCCACGGAGGCGAGCCAGTCCAGCCGGAGCGCCCCGGTGGCCCGATCGACAAGCAGCGCCGAGCCGATCTTGACGACCAGACGACGGGCATCGATCAGGGACGCCACGGTTCTTCCTCTTCGGCGTCCGCCGCACGGCCGCGCAGGCGGTTGTCATCGATTTCGGCGCGCAGGGCGCGCAGCACTTCGACAGTGCCTTCATTGCTCACGCCGGACATCAGCATGACCTTTGCGCCGACGGCCTTCTGTAACTCTTCGCGCAGGAACACCCGTTCTTCTTCGTCCAGCGCGTCGACCTTGTTCAGGACGGTGATGCGGGGCTTGTCGTTCAGGCCCTCGCCATAAGCCTCGAGTTCGCCGATTATTGTATGATAATCCTCGATCAATGTGCCGGAGGTGCCGTCGACAAGATGCAGCAGCACCGCGCAGCGTTCCACATGGCCCAGAAACTGGTCACCGAGGCCCCGCCCCTCGTGCGCGCCTTCGATCAGGCCGGGAATGTCGGCGACGACGAATTCGACATTGTCTACGCCGACGACGCCCAGATTGGGGTGAAGTGTGGTAAACGGGTAATCCGCGATCTTGGGCCGCGCGTTCGAGGTTGCGGCAAGGAAAGTCGACTTTCCCGCATTGGGCAGGCCAAGCAGACCGACATCGGCGATCAGTTTGAGCCGCAGCCAGATCGTGCGTTCGACCCCCGGCTGTCCCGGATTGGCGCGGCGCGGGGCCTGATTCGTTGCAGTCTTGAAATGCAGATTGCCCCACCCGCCGTTACCGCCACGGGCAAGTTGCACCCGCTGGCCCAGTTCGGTCATGTCCGCAAGCACCGTCTCTTCGTCCTCGTCAAGGATTTCTGTGCCCACGGGCACGCGCAGCACGATATCCTCGCCGGTCTTGCCGGTGCGCTGCTGACCCATGCCGGCCTGCCCGCTCTGGGCAAAGAAATGCTGCTGATAGCGAAAGTCGATGAGTGTGTTCAACCCGTCCACGGCCTCGGCCCAGACAGAGCCGCCGTTGCCGCCGTCGCCACCATCCGGACCGCCGAATTCGATATACTTCTCGCGCCGGAAGCTGACGGAGCCGCCACCGCCGCCGCCGGACCGGATATAGACCTTGCAGAGATCGAGAAATTTCATCTTGGACGTCCTGCCTTGCGCATGCGCGCGGGTGTAGCGCGTTGCCGCAGCCGCCTCAAGCGGCGCGGATCAACGCAGTTTTCTGAGATAAGTCCAGGTGGCGACCTTGGCGTTGCGGGACACCGAAAAGGCTTCGGCATCCCCGATGTATTCAAAGCCGGAATTGGTCAGAACCCGGGCCGAGGCGAGATTCTCCTGAAAGACACTGGCGAACATCGTCTCGCTGCCCATCGGGTTCGCGTCGATCAGCGCACGGACGGCATCCGAGGCAAGCCCCGTATTCCAGAAGGCCGGGGCGACCCAGTAGGACACTTCCGACTGGTTGCGGTCCAGCCGCTCAAGCGAGATCACGCCCATCACCTCTGGTCCGTCCGCCTTGGTGCCGTCCATGGCCCAGACATCCTCGGTCCGTACCGGGGCCATGGCGCGGGCCACATAAGCCTCGGTCGCGCCGGGCGGCAGCGGATGCAGGATGTTTTTCGTCATCTCCGCAAGCCGCTTGTCCCCCATGTAATAGGCGATCAGGCCGGTATCCGACTGGCGCAGAGGGCGCAGGTCGAAACGCTCGGTCTGAACGGTTGGCTGTGCGATGACTGGTTCCAGGCTCATGTGTTTTCTCCTCCAGAACACGGCGCTGATGGGACCGGGACCGGCCCTGCCCTTTCCCGGCAAGGCCACGGTCCGATGGGCATCCCGGGAAATGAAAGGGGGGACCGGCATTCCGCCGATCCCCCCAATTTCTCTGAAACCTTAAGGACGGCTTATTCGGCGGCCTCCGCCACTGGCAGAACCGAAATGAAGGTGCGGCCCTTGAGGCCCTTGTGAAAGGTGACCGCGCCTTCGGTCTTGGCAAAGATCGTGTGATCCTTCCCAAGACCAACGCCGTCGCCCGGCCAGAATCGGGTGCCGCGCTGGCGCACGATGATGTTTCCGGGAATGGCCGCCTGGCCCCCGAACAGTTTCACGCCAAGACGTCGACCCGCCGAGTCGCGGCCGTTGCGGGACGAACCGCCTGCTTTTTTGTGTGCCATTGGTAAGTCTCCTTATTTCGCAGCCAGATCTTTGGCTTGTTCGACCCAGCCTTCACGCTCGATCCGGCCCTTGAACGAAAGGACTTCACCGAAATTCTCGATGTCCGCCTCGGTCTATGCGGCGATCTGCGCATAGGTCGTGATGCCGGCCTCGTGCAGTTTCTTCTCAAGCGCCGGACCCACGCCCGACAGAACCTTCAGATCGTCGCCGCCCGTGGCCTTCGCAGCCTTGGGGGCTGATGATTTCTTCTCGGGCTTCGGGGTTGCAGCCCTTTCCGACGCGGGCACGGAGCCAGTGCCGATCGCAACCTTCATGCCGGTGTCGCCGCCACCCGAGGCAAGGATGTCCGTCACCCGGACCAGCGTCAGCTTCTGGCGATGGCCCTTGGTGCGCTGCGAACCGTGCTTGCGGCGGCGCTTGACGAAATGGATGACCTTGTCACCCTTGATCTGGTCGATCACTTCGGCCTGAACTGCGGCACCGGACACAAAAGGCGCCCCCACGGTCAGATCATCGCCGCTGATCATCAGGACATCGTTGAACTGGACTTTTTCGCCAGCATCCGCAGCAAGCCGCTCCACCCGGAGCGTGTCGCCCGACTGAACCTTGTATTGCTTGCCACCGGTCTTCATCACCGCAAACATGCGTTCTTCCTTTGCTTCCGCGTCCTGTGGCCCCTGCCTGCTTGCAGGTGTTTCCCGGCATACCGCCGCCTCGGACAGCGCGCCCCCTTAGGGCGTCATGTCAATACTCTCAAAGACCGATGCAGATGCCCCGGCCAGAGAGCCGCGCTTATGTTGCCCACAGAGCCCTTTGTCAAGCGCTTCGCCATTTCGATCCGGCGTCACGCGCGAAAAATTCCCAGAGTTCCAGTTCTGAAGTTTCCGGGCTAGAGTTCCTGTGCCTGCATCTGTCGGGCCGAGGCCAGTCCGAGTTGCAGCGAGATGTCATCGTACATCGTGTTGAACCCGACAAACAGCGCGCGGTTCATGGCCTTGCCTGCCTCTGACGCGGAGAGCTTTATGTACTCGTCAAGCACGTCGTCGCTCAGCGGACCATAGGCCAGCAGCAGGTAGCCATACAGCCATTCCCGCGTGTCCTGGCGGGTTTCTTCCTCTTGTGCCCAGACATCGGCAAGGATCTCGCTCTCGGACATTTCCAGCGCGCCGCCCTCAATGAGGCCCGAGTAGAAATTGAAGCTGGCGTTCAGAGCACCGGCCACGTTCGCCTCGACCAGATCATTCGCATCCACCAGTGTTTCCAACTGATCGAGCCGTTCATCCCCGGTGCCGTCGATGTCCCGGAACATCGCACGCGCCGCCTCTTCGGCGTCATCGTCAAGCATTGTCTGACGTGCCTCAAGTTCGAGCGCGACGATTCGCTGCCAATCCTCGCTGGCGAAGTAATCGAGCAGCGGACCGATGTCCCGATCACCCAGGCTGGCGGTGAATTCGCGTCGGACGGTTTCGTACATTGTGTCTGTGTCGTAGATGGACGAGACATCGGACGACCATGTTGAAGATGATCCGCCGGGCAGCATGTCGCGCGCCAGTTCTTCCCCATAATCAAGCCCTTCCGTCCGCATCACGCTTACGATTTCCTCGACTCCAAGCGCATCCAGCAGGTCGTCGGCCGACTCGGCCCACACGGGCCAAGCGGTGGCCGCAGCGATGACAATGGCACTCAGTCTCGCGAACATGTTTTTTCGATCCCCTTGCGTGTGCGCTCTTTAGCTAAGCCGCCCGCCCCCGGTTTCCAAGCCGCAACTCACCACGACGGCGTGATCCGATGATGTCCATCGTGAAAATTCCTGAATTTCCTGTTGCACAATGTCTTGGCATGTGAGTAAACGCATCCACCAGACCCCCGCGGAGAGATGCCGGAGTGGTCGAACGGGGCGGTCTCGAAAACCGTTGAGCCTTCACGGGTTCCCAGGGTTCGAATCCCTGTCTCTCCGCCAATTTATCCGATAAATATCTGTTTTATATATATAAATTTCGCAAGCAGATATCCTCTGCACCATCCTTGCCACCAAAAAATTCTCACTTCATCGATACGAACTGCAACTCTGTGCAGCGCTACAAAACCCAACCGTCTTCACTGTTGAATGTGACTTAAGGCTGAGGCGATTGCACGCTGTGAGTTCCCACTGAAGCTCATCTGGCGTAACTGGCGGTCCACATTCTCCGTCCTGATAGATAAATCTCATGAGTTACTCATCAATCGCGCGCATGCCGAACAATCGCGTTCTATAATGGGAGATAGGAGCCGGGAGTGGCTTGTTGCCTCTCCGGGACCACGTCGCGGCCTGAAAATGGAGAACCCCAAATGCCCCTCGATACGACTAACCTCTACTTGACCGTCGACCAGGTTGCAGAACGCCTCGGCGTATCCCGCGACACGATCTGGCGCTGGAAACGCAACGGCACTTTCCCGAAGGCGGTGAAACTTGGTGGACGGACAACCCGCTGGCGCCTCTCGGATATCGAAGCCTGGGAAGCAAGCTGTGAAGTCGGCTTCATGACACGCCTTAACCTCACCGACGGTGTATACGCCCTCACCTGATCCGGTGATCTAGACCGGCATCCCTGACAGTAAACGACCTTAGCCAACGCGTCTTATGCGCGTCGGGCAGCCCCCCCCCTGTGCCCAGAGAAAGGCTCAACATGACACAACATTTCAGTCCTGAAACATCGAGCAACCTGCCGATATCGGTGCAGAACCCGCATGGCGAAGAGAGCATTTCGCACGCGGTGTCCTGCTCTGATCTCCCGTCAGGTTTTGACCTGAGACCTGACGGGATATGGCAGACCCGCTCTACAAAAAATAACGAGGAGGAAACCGTTTGGCTTTGTTCTCATCTCCGTGTCATTGCTCTGTGCCGCAGGGCGGATGGGTCGGATTTATGCGGTGTCCGCGCGGATACTTCAGGGAACTGAAGGCAAGCCGAACTGACACCTTGCCGCATGTCCAGTTGGATCACTTGGATCACAGCCGATCCAAGTGATCCATGCGATCCAGCTGATCCAAGTGCCGACGAGGACTTTTTTTCGGTCCTACTGCGATGAGGCAGATCTCCGACGAATCCTCTCGGAGACCCTGCGAACTAAACCACACTCTACCACCCCATCAC
>JAGXGV010000096.1 GCA_024636635.1 Puniceibacterium sp. | reverse complement strand
GGGCGATGCCGTCGTCTGTCAAAGGATTGGGAGAAATCCATCGCCAGCGCCGAAGCATGGGTGCTCATCGCCCACATCCGACGCGTCACCCGCTATCTCGCAAGGGCTTGAGCACGTTGGCTTAGTTTCGAATCCGACTCTCAGGCTTGCTGCACCCTCGACCGGCAATCGGCAACACCCATACAACACAATATTAGAGGCCTCCCAACGTCCGGTCGTCGGAGAGCGCCGTTCAGACGCTGGTGGCCAGCGTGTCGAAAGTCCACTTGGCTTCTGTCTTGAAGGCCAGGTCACGGAGCCCGCCCGAGCGCAGCCTGGCATGTGGCCGCACTGCTGGTGCAGCCACAGACGGAGCCGCACGGAACGCTGTCCGGGCCCGGCCACCGCCAACCGTAATAGATTGACTTTTTGCGTCTTGCGCGTAAGCTAAAAGCTTATTTTGAATGAATGGCTGGATCCATGCTCGCCTTATTGGGGTTCTTAAGGCCTGAACCAAGGCCAATAGCGATCGGCGGCAGCCCCAACCTCGCGGCTCGGTGGAGCCGGTGGGTGGCACTTTCCGGAAACGCGTGGAGCAGGGCCGACCCTTCCGATATCCGTGTCTGGCGCTTTGCGGCGGGCGAGGGTGTCTTCGACGTATCGCCCGTCGCCGGGGTCTGGCGGGTCAGCCAGATGCGCGATGGCAAGATCGGGCCGCTGGCGATCCTGGCCCTAGGCAGCATCCCCATACCCGGCGATCCCTGGTACGACGCGGCGGCAAATCTTGTGACCGCTGCGGTCGGCCACGCCAGATCCGCGGACTGGTGCCTGGCGCGGATGCGCGGCCTGCCGGGCTTCGTTTCGGTGCGCACGCACCCGGCCTGCGCGGATTTCTGGATCGACGACTGGGAGGTGCACGAACTGCATTTCACGGACATCCAGGATCTGGCCGATCAGGGTTTCGGCAGGATGCTGGTCGAACGCCCCGGGGTGGAGCGGGTCTGATGGGAAATTCGGTCTACGCAATGACGATGGGGCTGTTTCACAAAAACAGCGGCGGCCAGGGCCAGGGGCCGGTCGACACCGGGCTGACGGCGGGCGGGCCGGTGCCCGTGCCCGTGCCCTACCTCAACGTGATGATCGCCAACGATCTCAAGAAAGGCACCACCACGGTCAAGATCCAGTCCAGCCCGACCGCCATTGAGGATGCGTCCGAGGTCAATCCGTCGTCGGGCGACGAGGCCGCGACACAGGGCGGCGGCGTGATGTCGTTCAAGACCAAGGGAATAGCCCAGTTCAAGCTCTGGTGCTTCACGGTCAAGGCCGAGGGCAAGGGGGTCAGCTGCCACGGCCATCTGGCGACGCAGAACATGAACGGCATAATTCCCAACTGCATCGACCCGGCGGCGGTCGTCGACATGGCCATGGCGCTGGCCGTTAACGACTCGATCAAGCCCTGCCCGCCCTACGACCGTGACAGCCAGGCCCCGAACATCACGGCCGACCAAGACCGCGAGGTGAAGGGCAAGACCTGCTGGGAATGCGCGGGCCAAATCAAGGTTGGCGAGACGCCCAAGACCGTTGGCGGCAAATACCTGTCGACGGAAGCCGAGTACAAGACCCGCGGCGGCGGCAAGCTGGTCAACCGCAAGCGGGACGCGATGACGCCGGATCACCAGCCGCCTCTCAAGGTGGTCTGGGAGATGGGCGGATGCCACATCCCCAGACAGCATCCGGGCGACCCGCCGCCGTCGGGCTTCCAGGAACTGATGTCCAAACCGGAAATGGTCAAACCGCATTGCCGTAACCATTCCAACAGCCAGGGGCCGAGCGCGTCGGCCTTTGGCAACAGCATCGCAAAGATGATGTAGGAGGCCGCCGATGGCCCGCGAGGATTACGCCGATATCCAGACCCGGTACCGCGCGGAAATGCGCAGCATCCTGCCCGGGGTGCTGGAGTGGTGGCGTGCCAGGGCACAATCCGCACCGGCCGATATCCGCGACCCGTCCACGGCCAACGCCTTCGAGAAACGCTGGCCTGCCGGACCGGCGGGGCATCCGCGAATCCTGTCGGTGTTCCGCACCTTTTTCGCCGAGACCGAGGCCTTGAACGACGATCACGCTGCCGGGGAACCAGAGGACGACCCGCCGTCGGAGGAGGACCTGTGGGGCCTGGACGAGCGCGAACCCGGCCGCCCGTTCGTCGCGCCCGCCGACCTTTTGATCACCGATCTGCAACCCCTCGACCCCAAGCTTTTCGAGGTTCTGCAGGGGCTCGTCTTCATACCCATCGGGATCGACCCCGGCGGCGGGGACAGCTGACCATGGCATTGATCACTCAGCACAACGTGGAGCGCGGTATTACCCGGCTCCTGGGCGCACCGCTGGATCTGCCCGAAGCCGCGGCCGAAGGAAGGCAGAAGCCGCGGACCGAGGCCGGGGCCGCGCATGCAGACCTTTATGCAGCCTACCTGCGCCAGTTGCCGACGATCTTCAAACGGGCAGAAATCTGGTGGAAGGGGAACGTGTATGCCCACATCCAGCAGGGTGCCAGCGAGGAAGACGCCCGCACCATGGCCTTTGCCCGCAGGCTCGCCGGTCCCGCGGCAGAGCCGCACGTGGTGGGCCTCGTCCGCCGAGTCTGGCGAGACTGCGCCGCACTGAACGCCACGCTGCCACTGGAGCGGCGCGTCCCGCCGCAGACGCTGCTTCTGGAATGGCTGGTGGATGACGGGTACGACGATTTCGTGATCCTGCTGACTTGCATGCCCTACTGGCCTATCGGGCTGGACGATCAGGGACGGTGGTGCTGAGCCATGGGCTTCGACGTCCGCCTTGAAAACCGGACGCCATTCGCGGCGGCGACTCATGTTCAGCTTGATGCCGAGGGACAGGAGGTGCTGCTCCTGGTGGTATCGGCCTCGTTTGAGGCCGCCATCTCCGAAAACCCGCTGGAAATCGCGGAAGACCAACTGCCGGTCTGTCTTTCCGACGAGGCCTTCGGCGATCCAGCCAGGTCCTCGACCCGTTACGAGGCGGACATCGCGCGCGAAAAACCAGGGTTCGAAGTGATCGTGCTCGGCACGGCACATGCGCCGAACGATCAGCCGACAGAGCGGCTGGCCATCGGTCTGAAGGCCGGTCCCTTGCGAAAGGTTCTGACCGTCACAGGCGACCGGCTGCACGCCTATGGAAAGGACAGTTCACCTGTCCCCTTCCGGAGAATGCCGGTCACGTGGGAACGCGCCTTTGGCGGCACGGCGTCAGACGGTGCCTGCGATCCGCGCAATCCCGTGGGGATCGGCTATCGCCAGGCGCGCTCGGCCGATCCCGATGCCCGCTCCGAACTGCCGAACATCACCTATGCCGGCGACACGCGCCCCGACCCGCAGCCGGTCGGCTTTGCACCGGTTGGGCGCGGCTGGCAACCGCGGATAGGCTATGCTGGAACATACGACGAAGCCTGGAAGGCTGAACAATGGCCGCTGCCGCCTCGCGATTTCGATCCGCGCCACAACCTTTTTGCGCCGGGCGATCAATGGCTGGAAGATCTTCCGCCGGGCAGCGAGATCGCCGTGACACACATGACTCCCTCGGGCCTCTGGCGGTTTGCCCTGCCAGCCTTGGACGTGCCGGTCCATCTGCTCTATGCTGACCGCGTCGAAACCAGCGCCCTGCGGCCCGATACGGTCATCCTGGAGCCCGATCTCTTGCGGGTGACGCTTAAGGCGCGGGTGGCCGTGCAGCTCGTGCGCAATGCACAACCCCTGCGCGATATCGCCGTTGGACATTTTTCACCGGTCTGGCTGTCGGCGCGGCGCAAACGCAAGACGTATCTCAATCTCACGGGCGGCGACGGCACTCTGCCCGGTCGGCCGGTGTGGCGCCCATGAGACCGCTCTTTGTGGAAAGCATTGGGATGGTGACCTCAGCTGGCCTCACCGCGCCGCAATCGACAGCATCATTCCTGGCCGCCGTGGACGGGTTTTCCGAAACCTTCGCCGCCGATGTCGTGACCGAGACGCAGACCGTCGCCAGCGTTCCGGCCAACTGGCGCTTGCGCCAGTCGCCTGCCGCGTGGCTCGCCAACATGGCCGCACGCGCGGGGTCCGAAGCGTTAGGCCAGTCAAGCGCGGTCCCGTCCCGGACGCTGCTTCTGTGCGCGGTGCCGGAGCAGACGCGGGACCACCCCTGCTGGTTAGGCGCGCGCCCTGAGGATTTTTTGACCGCGTTGCAGACCCGGCTGGGCGGCCCATACGCGCGCGGATCGCAGCTTGTGATGGACGGTCCGGCATCGCTGCTCGGCGTCCTGCCGCAGGCCGCCGCGGCGCTGGACGCCGGACGGGTGAACCGTATCCTGCTGATCGGCGCCGACTCGCTGCTCAACCCTGCCGACATGGCGCGCCTGCGGGCCTCGGGCCGGTTGCTCGGGCTATCGGCGCAGGGGCTTGTCCCCGCCGAAGGCGCCGTCGCGCTGGTGTTGTCGATCGAGCCTTGCGGCGGTTCGGTGCTGCGCGCCGTGGGCATGGGGCAAGAGGCCGACACGGTTGCAGGACCGCGTCAAAGCCAAGGCAATGGCATGCTGAACGCCTTGCGATCCGTCTGCGCGCAGGACGGCTGCTCCGAGGCAGAGGTCGACTTCATCGTCAGCAACTTCAATGGCGAACGCTACGGCGCGCTGGAGATGCTGGTCTACCGGGCGCGGTTCTACCGCACCTTCCGCGAACGCCTGCCGACGGTCTATCCCGCGATGAGTTTCGGAGAGACCGGGGCCGCCAGCGCGGCAATGACGCTTGCCGTCGCCGCGGATGCCTTCGCGAAACGGCTGGCCCCCGGGCGGCACGCCATGCTCGAGGTCGCGGGGGACAACGGGATGCGGGCCGCGGCGATCCTGTCCGGAACCCCCGCCGCGGGCTAGCTCCAGGCCTTGATCCGCCGCCGATGCCGCCATTCCCCGAGCGGCGCGCCGGGCGTGCCAATGGCGGCGGTCAGCGCCCGCCGACGCAGGGCAGGCAGGTTGACGAAGCGTTCCTCGCCGTGATCGCGCGCCAGCAAGGCGCGAACCCGCTCCGCCACCGCCCATGGACCATCATCGCGGCCAGCAAAACCAGGCGGCAGACGCGCCTCGTCGCTCTCGAGGATGTCGGTGTCGTCGAGGCTCACGGGCAAAGCATGGCGCAGAGCGCGGGTGATGGCCGCGGCAAGGCCGGGATCGCCGGATTTTGACAGCAGCCAGTCCAGCACTGCCGTGTCGCTCAGCGTCCCCGAAATTTCGATGGCCGCGTCGCGGCGGTACGGCACCAGGATAAGCGTGCCCAGCCAAGCCTGCACCGAGCCAGCGGGCGCGGCCAGCATCGCAAGCTCCAGTGCCGCATCGGCATGGGCCGTTTCTCCGGCGGCGATCTCCTGCAGGACCGCAAGCGCGCCCCCTGGATCGCCCAAGAGCGCGGTGGAGCGGGCCGCGAAAAACTGCACCTCCGGGTCCGCATCCTGCATCATCGCTCGCGAGATACTCAGCCGGTCTGTCCGCCCGAGCTCCCCCAGAAGCCGGACGGCGCGCGCCCGCACCGGTGCCTCGGCGTCGCGGAGGTATTCGTCCAGCAGCGCCCCCGGATCTGCGCGATGATGCAAAAACGCGGTCATGGCGAGCCAGCGCCCGAAGACATCGCCAGAGGCCGCCCAGCGCGAAACGTGCGGCTTCAGCGCGTCCAGCCCCACCCAGGCCACCGCGCCGGAGGCCCCGCGCCACGCCGTACGCTCTGCGCCGGCGATCCTTTCGAGGCACGCGTCAAAAGCATCCGCCCTGAGAAGCTCCAGCGCCACCCAGCAAAACGCCTCTCCCGCATCAAGAAAGTCGTTGAACCTGCGCTCGGCTTCCGCCAGCGCGTGAGCGCCGCTGGCGAGGCAGAAGTCCAGATGCGCGGCAACGCGGAAATCCGCCCGTCCTAGCTGCAGCTCGCCCATGGCAGGATCCTGGAACATGGCCGCCCGCTGCCACCAGAGGAAGCCCGCACCCTCGGCATGCTGGCGCAGTAAATCAGGGATTACGGAAACCTTGTCTTCGGCATTCATCGCAAGACTCGCTGTCCGGTCCGGACGTTCCTGACCTGAGGCTTCCAACATACACCGACCTATGCGATGTGGCTATACGGAGCGCGACCGCGGGCTGGCCTGTGCGGTCTGGACTCAGCTCGCTTCAGTCCAGATATCCGACTGTATAAGAACGTCCATTCCAGATGATCCTGCGCCGAGGAGAACAAATGTATCCCCATGCCTGGGCAAAGCTAACGGATGGCACGGCATTGTCAGTCACCGACCACGGCACCGACGTGGCAGCGGTGCTGCATGCCTTGATGGTCGGCGGTTGGCAGAATAGGTTTGAGGGCATTCTGGCTCTACCAGCGGCCGAACGTGATCGGTTTCTTGCACTCGCATTTCTGCACGACATGGGTAAAACAAATCGCAGTTTCTAGCAGCGACAGTTTCCAGCGTGTCGGATCGTCGGACACCTGCGGCCTTTGTGGGTCTTCGAGACTGAACCAGGTCTTGCCAGCTCTCTGGGCCACGCCGCCAATATCCTCGGCGATCCCGATCTTTTCGCCGCGCTGCGGGCCCATCACGGAAGCCCGGTCAACGCCTGCGCGACCAATGATGCCGCATGGTGGGAGGCCAGCGCAGAGTACGATCCCCTTGCACAGCTCGACCATCTGATCGCTCTAGCGGCACAGAGGTTTCCGGCTGGTTTCGCGACACAGCCTACCGAGTTGCCGCCGCCGGTCGTCGCGCTGTTCCCGGGCCTGTTGACACTGGCCGACTGGATCGGGTCTGATCCCGAAAGGTTTCATCTGGAAACGCGAGATCGAGATGACAAGGAAGAAACGGTCGAGCAGCAGGTCGTCCGGGCGCTCCTTGACCACAAGCACGACGCGGCGAGGCTC
>JAGXGV010000095.1 GCA_024636635.1 Puniceibacterium sp. | reverse complement strand
TTGGCGCAGGGGCCAGAAGAGAAACGCGGATTGGTCGGCCGCGCGTCAGGTTTGCGCGCGTCATCGCGCGCGGACGGGTTCGTTATAGCCATTAATGCTATCCTTCCAGATAAGCGCCCTTCGTTGGGGAAGGGTGTCCCACCGCGGGGCATACGGCCCAATTCCCGGTTCCACAAGCTGCAAAATGTCGATATTGCGCCGCATCAGATGCAATTCGCGACGCCCAACGGCTACGATCGGAAACCTGCCATGTTCACCGCCACCCTGATATCCCGCCCCGGCGGGCTCGACCCCGCCCTGGTCGACTCGCTGCGCAATGCCTGGGGTGGCGGCGATGCGGTCTGGCTGTCGGCGGACGAGGCGGCGGAATTTCCGCTGCCGCGCAGGCCCGACACGTTTTGGACGGTCTGGCAGGATCTCCAGGCGCTATCGGTCGACCTTATCCTGCAACCCACCGCGGGCCGGGCCAAGAAGATGCTGCTCGCGGACATGGACAGCACGATTATCCAGCAGGAATGTATCGACGAACTGGCCGAAGAGGCGGGCGTGGGCGCACAGGTCCGCGACATCACCGCCCGGGCGATGAACGGCGAACTGGATTTCGAAGCGGCCCTGACCGAGCGGGTCGGCCTGTTGAAGGGCCTGCCCGAAAGCGTCATCCGGCAGGTTCTGGATACCCGCATCTCGTTGATGCCCGGCGGGCCTGCCCTGCTTGCCACGATGAAAGCCGGGGGGGCACATACCGCACTGGTTTCAGGGGGATTCACGGCGTTTACCGCAGCCATTGCGGAATCGCTGGGCTTTGACGAACACCGGGCGAACACGCTGCTTGTCGCGCAGGGACTGCTGAGCGGAGAGGTCTTGCGACCCATTCTGGGGCGGCAAGCCAAGGTGGCAGCGCTTGAGGACATCACGACCCGGCTGGGCATCGCCGAGACAGAGGTGCTTGCAGTCGGGGACGGAGCGAATGACCTTGGCATGCTGGGTCGGGCCGGGACGGGTGTGGCTCTGCACGCAAAACCCTCGGTCCAGGGCCGGTGCGGGGTGCGGGTCAATCACGGCGACCTGACTGCCCTGTTGTACCTCCAAGGCTACGCAAAGTCCGATTTCGTGACCTGACCGAACCGCCGCCGCAAAACTTTTATCAAAAGTTTTGGCAAGAGTTTTCCTAAAACTCTTGGTCGCGAGCCGCCGAAGTCAGTGCATCAGGTCGGCGGCAGGCCGGATCTGGCCAGTGACCATACCCCGTCGGTTTACGATCTCGGGGTTCAGGAATCGCACCACAGCTGGATCCTGTGCGTTCACCACGCCCAGCCTGACGAGCAGCGCTGCGAGGGCACATTCCGATGCGCGGGTCGCGCCATCCTGCACCTTGATCGCGAGACCGATGCCGCGGCTGGGCAGCATGGCGACGAAATATCCCTCGGCCCCGGTCTTGAGCGCGACGGGTTCCAGCGCAGCCCGCATGAGCAGGGTGCAGGCCCTGCCCTCTCCGGCCACCATGTCCGGATGGCCGTACATCGCGGCAACCAGCCGCGCCGCAGCCCGGCTGAGGCTGTCCTGGCGATCCGCAGCAGTGGCGAAGAAGGCCATCGCCCGGGCCATGCCGTGCATCGTTGTCGCAAAATTGGGCGCCGAGCAACCGTCGATGCCATAGCCCGGACTTGACTGGCCGGTGACCGTCTCGAACGCCTCAAGGCAAGCCCTCTGCACTGGATGATCCGGTTCGACATAGTCGCCATGCCCCCCAAGGTGCCGGTTCAGGGTCAGAAATCCCGAATGCTTACCCGAACAGTTGTTGTGTGCCTGGCAGGGCGACGTCCCGCTCAGGATCATCGCGCGCGCAAGGTCCGGATCGCGGGTGATTTCGGGACCGCACCGCAGATCGGTCTCGCTCAGGCCCAGGTCCCCCAACCAGGACTTTACCGCCTGCACATGTACCGTAGCACCCTGATGGGAAGCGCAGGCCAATGCCAGCTGCCGGACGCTCAGTCCCCGAGCGTCGGCCGCGCCAGAGGTGATAAGGGGCAGCGCCTGGATCATCTTGGCGGAGCTGCGCGGCAGCACCACCGCCTGGGGATCCCCCCAGGACTCGATGATGTCGCCATCGGACCCACAGACGACCACATGCCCGTGGTGCAGGCTTTCGGCGAAGGGGCCGCGCCAGATTTCGGCAAGGGGGGCGGGCATGGGTCTCATCTGGTCCTCACAAACAAGCGATATTCTGCCAACAGGGCTTTCACGCAGGGGGTATTTCAGGCTATTCTTGGCACGTCGAGATAAAAAACGGTTGCGTGGCAGGATAAGCCGGACCACCAAGGGCGCAACCACGGGTATTGAGGCTGAAGACAGCTGGAGGCTGCGCGTATGACATCACTATTGGGCCGTGCGATGGCCGGGGCCTTTATGGCGCTGCTGGCGGGAAGTGCCGTGGCGCAGAACGCAAGCACGAACCGTGTGGATGCGATGACCGACTGGTCGGTCTTCGAAGGACAGGACCCACGCGAATGCTGGTCGGTGACCACTTACAAGGAAAGCGTGAACACCAAGGACGGGCGGGTCGTCGCGGTCACGCGGGGCGAAATCCTTCTGATGGTGTTCTATCGCCCCGGTGCCGAAGTGACCGGACAGGTGGCCTTTACCGGCGGGTATCCCTTTGCCGACGGTTCGACGGTGAACGTCAACGTGAGCGGCACAGAGTTCGAGCTGTTCACCGAAGGCGAATGGGCCTGGCCCGCGACTCCGGCTGACGACGCCAAGCTGATCACCGCGATGAAGCGTGGCACGGATGCCGTGCTGACCGCACGCTCTGCCCGAGGCACCCAGACCAGGGACACCTTTTCCCTGCTGGGCTTTACTGCGGCGGTCGAAGATGCCGAGGCGCGCTGCTCTTCCTGAGAGGGCCGTTCCCGGGACGCGGGCGCTGTTCTGCCGATCAGGCGCGGCTCCGGATTTGTATGATGGGCGGGTCTGAGAAGGCTTGAGCGGTCGTGCCCGTGTCCGCGGGACAGTGCAGGGGGCGCTGCCCCCTGACCCCCGGGGTATTTGGAAAAAGAAGAAGCAGGGCGTCTGGTCCGGCTGTCGCGTTTTGTCTTTGGCGTTTTGTTTTTGGCAATTGCGCGCGAATCCTGTATGGGGCGCCCTTCTGACTTGAGGATCATGTGTCATGACAGTATCAGCGCCGATCACCCAGGACGTTCTGACGATTCCCCGCAGACATGCGGAGGGACCCGTGAACCTTGTAGGGTTGACGCGTCCGGCGATGGCAGAGGCGCTCCGCGCTATCGGCACCCCAGAGAAGCAGGTCAGGATGCGGGTCAACCAGATCTGGCAGTGGATCTATCACTGGGGTGTGCGCGATTTCGACGCGATGACGAATCTCGCCAGGGAATTCCGTGCGAAACTGGCCACACATTTTGTGATCTCTCTGCCCGAAATCGTGTCCAGGCAGGTGTCTGTCGATGGCACGCGCAAGTACCTTGTCCGCATAGCCGGGGGGCATGAGGTCGAGGTGGTCTATATCCCCGAGCAGGATCGCGGCACTTTGTGCATCTCGTCCCAGGTGGGGTGCACTTTGACCTGTTCGTTCTGCCATACCGGCACACAGAAGCTGGTGCGCAACCTGACCGCCGGGGAAATCGTCGGTCAGATCATGCTGGCGCGCGACGACCTGGGCGAGTGGCCCGAACAGGGCGCGCCGAAGAACGAGACGCGGCTTTTGTCCAACATCGTGCTGATGGGCATGGGCGAGCCGCTTTACAATTTCGACAATGTGCGCGACGGCATGAAGATCGCGATGGACCCCGAAGGCATTTCGCTCAGTCGCCGGCGCATCACCCTGTCGACCAGCGGCGTGGTGCCCGAAATCGCCAAGACCGCGCAGGAAATTGGTTGTCTGCTGGCGGTGTCCTTTCATGCGACGACGGACGAGGTGCGCGACCGTCTGGTGCCGATCAACAAGCGATGGAACATCGAGGCCCTGCTTGGGGCCCTGCGCGAGTACCCCAAGGTATCCAATTCCGAACGGATCACCTTTGAATATGTCATGCTCAAGGACGTGAACGATTCGGACGAAGATGCCCGGCGGCTGGTCAAGCTGATCGAGGGGATCCCGGCCAAGATTAACCTGATCCCTTTCAACGAATGGCCGGGCGCGCCATACGAGCGGTCCTCGGGCAACCGCATCCACGCCTTTGCCGACATCCTGTATCATGCGGGCTATGCCAGCCCGATCCGCACGCCGCGCGGCGAAGACATCATGGCCGCCTGCGGACAGCTCAAGTCCGCGACCGAGCGGGCGCGCAAGTCCCGCGCCCAGATCGTCGCAGAGACCGGTCAGGCCTGAGGCTGTGGCCGGTCCGGGGCGCTGCGCGATAGCGTGGTGCGGCGGGCGGCTGTATTTATTTCAGTCGCGGACCATACCCCGGACCACACGCCAGGCATAAAGGCCGAGGAACAGCAGCAGGATGACATTTGTGACCGGGTTCAGCCAGGTTGCGACCCGGTCGAACTGGTCCCGGAGCAGGTACCCCGCCAGCGCCAGCGCGGTCGTCCACAGCAGGCTGCCCAGCGCGGTGAAGGCGAGAAACGGCATCAGCGGCATCTGCGTCAGCCCGGCCGGGACCGAGATCAGCGTGCGCACCCCCGGCACCATCCGCCCGAGGAAAACCGCCCCCGCGCCGTGGCGGCGGAACCAGTCGAGAGCACGGTCCAGATCGTCGTTCGAGAGGGTGAGCCACTTGCCGTGGCGGTCGATGAGGCGGCGCAGGCGGTCCTCTCTTACCCTGAGACCGATCCAGTACCACAGCAGGGCGCCGACGACCGAGCCGACGGTGCCCGCCAGCACGATGGCGACGAAGCCCATTTCACCCGTTGCGGAAAGGTATCCCGCGAATGGCATGACCAGTTCCGAGGGGATCGGTGGAAAGACGTTTTCCAGCAGCATGAGCAGAGCCACGCCCAGGCTTCCCATGGCCGAGAGCCAGCTGGTGATGACGTCAAACATGGGCAGGATCCTGTCAGGACAATAAGAGGTCGGGCATGGTGGCGCCGGAGCCGTGCAGAGTGTCACGGGCGAAGCGGTGTCAGGGTAAAACGGTTTCAGGGTAAAGCAGTGCGCCCGCCATGCAGGTCAGCGGACTTGGCCAGATCTTTTCCGGATATGGAAGCTATGTGTTTCGAAAAGTGCCGACTGAATGGCCTATCGAGGCCTGTCCCGTCTTTTTACATGCGTCGCGTTGAGCAAAATGTCGGTCAGGGCGCAAGGGTTTCCACATCAAGGACAGGCAGCGCCGCCGCCCTGACCGACTGTGTCCGCCCGATGTTGCGTGGGTCCGAATGTGGTCATGCCCGTAGTCCTATCCCAGCCGAAAGGGCAGGTTATGACCGCGGTCATAGATCCGGCGCAGGGTTCATTCCCGTGCCGCCGAATACCCAAGTGAAATTATCAGGATTGACAGGTCAACCAGCCTGCGGCAAGGATGGCCACACCCCTGATTGCGGATCGCGCCATGAAACACGCCCATTTTTCGCCCTCTGACGCCCGCCCGCTGGCGGTTAGCGATCTCCGGCTGGCCGAAGCCCGGCTGGTTGCCATGCTGCGGCTCTGGCATGACGGCGAGGCCGGGCGGGAAGAGTTGTGCAAGGTACTTTGCACCGTGCTGGGGGATGTCCGGGCGCAAGGCTGCCTTGCCGCCTTCGAGGATGTGCTTGAACTTCTGCGCCGCCACGGCTGGCGAGCGCTGAGCATCCTGCCGTCCGAAGTCGCGCGCCTGTCAGAGGATGAGGTGGCCTTTGCCCGCTTCGTGCTGACGGCGACCGAACAGGACCGCGACGCCGCCTGCCTTTCGGCCAGCTTTCTGGTGCGGCCAGGGGCGATTCTGTCGCTGGTTCTGGCGGCCTCGCGGTTGGGTCTGCCGCTGTTGTGCGAGGAAAGCCGGTGTCGGCTGCACGTGGCCATGCGCCCGGTCTGACCTGCACGTGGCGGGGCTTGCCCTGCACATGGCGGGCCCTTTTTCAGCCGGGACAGGCCGCGCGAGGGCTGCAGGGCGATAAGCATCGGCATTTGACCAGATCCATGGGACTGCCACCGACGACGGTCCGCCACGGCGGCAAAGGGTATGACGACTGCAACGGAAAACACCCGCGCCGTTGCACGCGCGGGTGTCTTTCATCTCTGCGGCTGTCTGATCGTCCGTGAGCCGGGCGGTCAAACAGGTGCGCTATGAACGAGGCGCGATTCAGGCGGCGGCAGCCTCTTGCGGGACCTTGGCGCCGGTCATGTAGGCAACCGCGTCGGACATCGAATGGTCTTTCGGGTCGATGACGCAAAGGCGGCTGCCCAAGCGGTGGACATGGATGCGGTCGGCCACCTCGAACACATGCGGCATGTTGTGGCTGATCAGCACGATCGGGATGCCGCGCGACCGCACCTCCTGGATCAGTTCCAGCACCTTGCGGCTTTCCTTGACGCCCAGCGCGGCGGTGGGTTCGTCCAGGATGATGACCTTGGACCCGAAGGCGGCGGCGCGGGCGACAGACACGCCCTGACGCTGGCCACCGGACAGGGTTTCGACCGCCTGATTGATGTTCTGAATCGTCATAAGCCCCAGGTCGTTCAGCTTTTCCCGGGCGATGCGTGCCATTTCCTTGTTGTCGAGCATCTTGAAGTATTTGCCCATGAAGCCCTGTTTGCGGATCTCGCGGCCGACAAACATGTTGTCCACGATAGAGAGCGCGGGCGACAGGGCCAGTGTCTGGTAGACGGTTTCGATCCCGGCGTTGCGGGCATCCAGAGGCGAGGCAAAGTTGATCGGCTTGCCGTCCAGTTCGATGCTGCCTTCGTCGATCTGCACCGCGCCGGAAATCGCCTTGATCAGCGAGGATTTCCCCGCGCCATTGTCGCCGATCACGGCCAGGATCTCGCCCGGGTAAAGATCGAAGTCGGCCTGGTTCAGGGCGGTGACGCGGCCATAACGCTTGACCAGTCCGCGGGCCTTGATGATGGGGTCTGTCATGTCGCAACCTTTCTGATCGTCTGCGGCCAGGCCGCGGATGGGGCGGAAACGGGGGTCATGCTTTGGTTCGTCATGCCGAGACCTTTCTGATCCACTGATCGATGGCGACGGCGAGAATGATGAGCCAGCCGATGGCAAAAACCTGCCACTGCACGTCCAGTCCGGCCAGGCGCAGGCCGCTTTCGAACACACCGACGATCAGCGCCCCGAACAGCGGCCCCAGGATCGAGCCGCGCCCGCCAAACAGAGAGATGCCGCCGATCACCACGGCGGTGATGCTTTGCAGGTTCGCCTCGGCAAAGGCATTGGGAGATATCGAACCGACCCGCCCGATGGATGCCCAGGCAGCGACGCCGATGACGGCGCCGGCGGCCATGTAGACGGTCAGCAGGGTGCGGTCGGTCTTGATGCCTGCCAGTTCGGCGGCTTCTTTGTCGTCACCGATGGCATAGACATGGCGGCCCCAGGCGGTCTTGTTCAGGAAATACCACAGCACCGCAAAGACCAGGATCATCAGGATCACGCCAAAGGTGATGCGCGCCGATCCGATCGAGATGAAGCTGCCGAAGATCTTGAGCACCGGCGCCTCTGCGTCGATATCCTGGCTGCGGATGGACTGCGACCCGGTGAGCAGGCGCAGGATCGACAGGAAGATGTACCAGGTGCCCAGCGTGACGATGAAGGGGGGCAGCTTGACCCGGGTGACAAAAAGCCCGTTCATCAGCCCGCCGCCGATGGCGACGATAAAGCCGGCGACGACGGCAAAGACCGATGGCACGCCGACGTTAACGCCCAGCAGGCCCATGACCACGGCAGAAAAGATCATCAGCGCGCCGACCGACAGGTCGATGCCGGCCGTAAGGATGATCAGCGATTGCGCCGCGGCAAGGATGCCGATGATCGACACCTGCTGCATGACTAGGCTCAGGTTGAACATGGTCAGGAACTTGCCCTCGGTCACCATGGGCAGGCTGAAGATCAGCACGCTGGCGGCCAGTACCATGACAGGCACGAGCGTCGGATTGATGTGCAGTAGGTGCTGAAGCCCGTGGACAAAGCCCTTGTGCTTGTTTTCGAAGGCGGCAACCGTCTTGTCGCTTTGGTCCAGCGCGCTTTCGTAATCCTGCCCCTTGCGGGGGGTGTCGGGTGAATCTGTCATGATCTCTCCTCCTCCGACCAGCGTGGCTGAGTCGGGCTGTCAGGTCAAAGATTTGTGAGAGTGAGGGGGGTGGGAAGGGACATTCGGTCCCTTCCCCAAAGGCGCGGGTGGCTTAGCCCCAGCACTTTTCCAAAGCTTCGTCGGAAGAGATCGAGGGGATGCCATCGACCGGCTCGTCCGTCACCAGTTCGACGCCGGTGTCAAAGAAATCCAGACCTTCGGTGTTTGCCGGCTTCGTGCCGTCGGCGGCAAAGGCGGCAATCGCCTCGATCCCCATCGAGGCCATCAGCAGCGGGAACTGCATGGAGGTGGCGCCGATCACGCCTTCCTTGACGTTCTGCACACCGGGGCAGCCGCCGTCGACGGACACGATGATGGCCTGATCCTGCATGCCAAAAGACTTGAGCGCCTCGTAGGCGCCAGCGGCAGCAGGTTCGTTGATGGTGTAGACGACATTGATGCCGCTATCCATCTGCATGAGGTTTTCCATGGCGGTCCGGCCGCCTTCCTCGTTGCCGTTGGTCACGTCGTTGCCGACGATGCGGGGATCCTCTTCGTCGCCGATGTCGGTCGGGTCCATGATCTCTACGCCAAAGCCCTGAAGAAAGCCTTGATTGCGCAGGTAATCGACCGACACTTCGGAGGGGTTGAGGTCGAGCATGGCAATCTTGGCCTCGCTCGTGTCGCCCATCTTGGCGGCTGCCCATTCACCGATCAGCACGCCGGCCTTGAAGTTGTCGGTGGCAAAGGTGGCGTCGGCCACATCGGCGGGTTCGAACGGGGTGTCAAGTGCTATGACCAGCGCACCGGCCTCGCGCGCCTGGGTGATGATCGGCATCAGCGACGCGCCATCCGACGGGGTGATCAGGATGCCCTTGGCCCCTGCCGCGATGCAGGTTTCCACCGCAGCGATCTGGGTTTCCACGTCGCCGTCGATCTTGCCGGCATAGGAATTCAGCGTAATGCCAAGCTCTTCGGCCTTGGCCCCGGCGCCCTCTTTCATCTTGACGAAGAACGGATTGGTGTCGGTCTTGGTGATCAGGCAGGCGCTGACCGAATGGGCTTCGGCGCTGGCACCGCCCGCAAGGCTTACGAAACCGGCGGCGGTCATTCCTAGCAGCGCGGTTTTGGTAAAGGTCGTTTTCATCAAGGGTCTCCTCCCAGGTCATCCATTGCGGGCCATCCGGCCCGGCACTTTTCGGGGCGACCTCACCGGTCTGCCCTCAGCCGTCAACAAACACGGAATCATCCCGGCCTGTCAATAAATAAATCACTCTTATTTATTATTGACAGGCCGTCGGCGGCACGACAGTATTTTGTCACGGACAACGCGACACGCGGCAGCCCGCAAAAAAGGAGGAGACCCAGATGCGCCATCGTTCGGATTTCCTGACGGCCTCATGTCCCCCTGCCCCGTCGGCGCGCGCGCGGCCCGGGCCATGCTGATCGGCATCCCCGCGATCCTGGGGCCAGAGCTTCTGTTCACCCTGCGCTCGATGGGCCACGGGGACGAAATTGCGCTGGTGGACGGAAACTATCCCGCACAGGAACATGCCCGCCGCCTGATCCGCGCCGATGGCCATGGCATCCTGCCGCTGTTCGAGGCGATCCTTCAGCTCATGCCGCTGGACCGCACCCCGCCGGCCGCGATCTTTCGCGCCGCCCTGCACAACGACCCGGCCCAGCGCGGCCCGTTTCACGACCGGATCGACGCCGCCAGCGCCCGGCTTGCTCCGGGGATCGTTATCCAGCCGCTTTCGGGGCCGGACCTTTATCCCCGGATCCGCGCGGCCCACACGATCGTTGCCACCAGCGAACCGGCACTGTACGCGAATGTCATCCTGCGCAAGGGGGTCATCGACACCCCCGGCGCCTGTTGAATCGAGGCGCGATGGACCGACTTCTTAACGGCGACAGTCCGACACACGGCCCCGACCGCGCCCGGGCTGACACCGGCGTGATGCGCGGCTCGAACCAGTCCGGGATGCGCGCGCACAACGAACGGCTTGTGCTGTCGCTCATCCGGCAGCTTGGCCCGATGGCAAAGGCCGAAATCGCCCGCAGGTCCGGGCTTTCGGCACAGACCGTGTCCGTCATCATGCGTGCATTGGAAGAGGACGGGTTGCTGGCCAAGGGTGACCCGGTGCGCGGCAAGGTCGGTCAACCATCGGTGCCGATGCACCTGAATCCCGAGGGCGCGTTTTTTCTGGGACTCAAGATCGGGCGCCGGAACGAGGAACTGGTGCTGACCGATTTTGTCGGGCAGGTAAAGGCGCGCTTGCAGCGCACCCACGCCTACCCAAGGCCCGACGACACGCTGCGCTTTGCTGTCGAATCGATCACGACGGTGACTGCGGGGCTGACAGCGGCGCAACGGTCGCGGATCGCGGGGCTGGGAGTCGCCATGCCGTTCGAGATGTGGAACTGGGCGCGGCTGATCGGGGTCGATCCCGTCGACATGGCGTCCTGGCAGGACCGCGAGATCAAAACCGAACTGGCCGCACAGGTGCCTTATCCCGTGTATCTCCAGAACGATGCCTCCTGCGCCTGCGGGGCCGAACTTGTCTTTGGCGCGCAGGACTCGCCCAGGGATTTCCTGTATTTCTTCGTCGGCTATTTCATCGGTGGCGGACTGGTGTTGAACGGCGCGCTTTACAACGGGCGGTCGGGCAATGCCGGGGCGCTGGGGTCGATGCCCGTGCCCGGCGGGGCGGGACCGCTGCAACTGATCGACGTCGCCTCGCTTTCCGGGCTGGAAAAGCTGCTTGAGGCTCGGGGGCATCCGACGCAGGAGCTATGGCGCGATCCCGAATTGTGGTCGGTGGACCCGGCGCCGCTTGCGGTCTGGCTGGACGGCGCGGCAAAGGGAATCGCCCATGCCATCGCCGCCTCCGCCTCGCTCATCGACTTTGAAACGGTGTTGATCGACGGCTGGATTCCGGCTTCGCTGCGTCAGCGCCTGGTCGAGGCGACCACCTCGGCGCTGGCCCGGATCAACCTGGCCGGGATCACCCCGCCCGAAGTGCGGCCCGGCACGGTGGGTCCGTCCGCCCGGTCGCTGGGTGCGGCCTGCCTGCCGTTGTCGGAACGCTTTCTCGTGGACGGGCAAGCCTTTCTGAAACAGGGCTGACTGTGGCCCGGGCTTTCTGTCAAGGCGACAATCGAACACAAGAATACACTTTTTAGTTGCATGACACCCAAGAGGCTTGCACCCTTTCCCCAGGGTCATTTTCAGAGAGGTTTTCGGGATGAAGCGGATCATGGCCTGTGTTGGTGCATCGTTTTTGGGATTTGCACAGTTTGCCGCCGCACAGGGACAGCCTGCCGACCTTCCTAGACCTTCGGAACTGCCCCTGCTCGATTACGAAAGCGCGCTGTATCCCTTTATCGCCAACCGCGACTTTGTCGGCCTTGGCTGGACCCCTGACAAAAGCTGGCGCGACACCGGTCCATTCGTGCTCGACACATCCTACGGGGTGCATCCGGCGGTGCGGATCTATTATTCGCCCGAGGTGATCACCTGGCTTGACGGCGGGCGGCTGGGCGCGGTGCCGGACGGGGCCGTGGTGGTCAAGGAAATGGCGTCGCCCCCCGCCGCGCGCTACAACGAATACCGCGAACTGCTGGACTATATGCACCCGGACGATCCCGCATTGGTCGAATCCGAGATGCTGGCCTACCTGAAAAAGGGCAACAACCTGAACTGGACCGTGATGGTCAAGGACAGCGCGCTTAGCCACGGCGGCTGGTTCTTTGCCTCGGTCGGACAGGACGCCGCCATCGACAGCTTCGACGCCCCGTTCAGCCCGCCTTCGGGACAGGCAGGGGCAGGCACCTGCATGCGCTGCCACGCCTCGTCCGCGAACGAACTGATCTTTTCGGCGCTGTCCAACGTGCAGGGTTACCCGGGCGAGCCGCTGATCTTCAGCGTCGATGAAAGCTGGCGCAAACTGGACGGATTTCCGCCCGGGCCGTTCAACCTGCCGGAATGGCAGCGCCCGGCGATGGGCGCCTCGGAAAGTGAGCTGATCGACAACCTGTTTCACAACCGCGACATTCTGGCCAGCCTGAACGCCGCCGCACCCGATTCGCCAGACGCGGTGAATCCGGTCTTTACCGAGATGTTTCCCCCCACCGGCGGCATCGACGTGCCGCTGGGACAGGTCCAGAAGATGCCGAGCGAATGGCTGGACCATGTGCCCGCGCGCCCCGGCGACCCGCAGCATTTCCTGAGTTCGGACAATTGCATCGGCTGTCACGGCGGCCTTGGCGGGCCGCCCTCGGGCACCACGATGTTCCTTCAGACCGGGCCGGCCTATGGCGACGGCTACAACATCTCGGAATATGGCGAATGGCGCTGGTCGCCCATGGGGCTGGCCGGGCGCGACCCGATCTTCTTTGCGCAGCTTGAAAGCGAATTCGCCCTTCTCGAGGCGGCGGGAAGCGGCGATCTGGCGGCGAATGTCGGCACCACCTGTCTGTCCTGCCACGGCGCGATGGGCCAGCGCCAGCTTGCCATCGACGCCCATGCCGATCCTGCGGCGGGCCTTGATCCCGACAATTTCAAAGTGGCCTACACGCTGCTGCACGACCCGCTGACCACCGCGGAAAAGACCGCACAGGAGACGGACGGCACCTATCCCTATCACCAGTACGGCAACCTCGCGCGCGAGGGGATTTCCTGCACCGTCTGCCACCATATTGCCCCGCCGCAGCGGATGGCGGACCAGCCCGACTACAACAAGCTTGACACCTACCTGATGAACGGCACCACGGGGGTGTTCCGCCTGAACGATTCCGACCGGCTGAACGGGCCGTTCCAGGACGTGCGCGAAAAGCCGATGCAGAACGCGCTGGGCATCACGCCGATGCACGACGCCTATATCAAGGACAGCGAATTGTGCGGCGCCTGCCACACCATCAACCTGCCCAACGTGGACGCCAACCCGGACGAACCCCTGCCCGGCTATACCGATGCCGACCAGGCGGTGTTCAACGCGGCGTCGGTCAACGGCGCCAACCTGCTGAACGACCTTTACGGCGTGACCTTTCCCGAACCTCTGACGCAGTTCCAGCATTCGGTGGAACAGGCGACCTATATCGAATGGGTCAACAGCGCCTACGCCGATCCCGGCACCGCGAAGTCCTGTCAGGACTGCCACATGAAGGGCAATTTCGTCAGCGTCGATGGCAGCGTAAAGGTGGACGCGATCACCACACAGATCGCCACGATCCAGGACGACATGATGCCCGCGGTCGAAAACCTGCTGCCCTCGCAAGAGGTGAACGTGCCTTTCCGCGAAGGCTACAAGCGGCACAACTTTGTCGGGCTGAACGCCTTTCTGGTCGAGATGATGCGCCAGTTCACCGACGAAACCGGACTCAGCATCGCGGACCCCATGACCTATGCCGACAACGGTGCGCAACTGGCGCTCGATTCGATGGCGCTTCAGGCCCGTGACGAAACCGCGACAGTGTCGGTGGATCTGGCCCGGGGTGACGGCGGTCTGGTGGCGCAGGTGGCTGTCGGCAACAAGACCGGGCACAGGCTGCCCTCGGGTGTCGGGTTCCGCCGCGCCTTTCTCGAAGTGCGGGCGACCGGGCAGGATGGTGCCGTGCTCTGGTGTTCGGGCTGCTCCAATGGGGCCGGGGTGATTCTGGGCGCTGATGGCCTGCCCTTGCCGACCGAGTTTCTGGACGTGGTGCCCGAAGGCGCGACAGAGGCGCTGTTCCAGCCGCATCACCGCGTCATCGACAGCCAGGATCAGGTGCAGATCTACGAAGAGCTGACGAAGAACGCCAAAGGCGAATTCACCACCAGCTTCATCCACCGGATCGAACATCCCAAGGACAACCGCCTGCTGCCGCATGGCGCGTTGACCCCCGGCACCGACGCCTTCAGGGCCAAGTTCGGCGACAGCGAGGTCACCGCCACCTTCATGAAGGCGACCCTGCCCGAAGGCGACGCCGCCACCGATCCCGACTTTGCCCCCGGCGAGGACCAGCTGGAATACCGCATCGCCCTGCCCGAAGGCACCGATCCGGCGACGGTGCAGGTTACGGCCACGCTCTTTTCCCAGTCGATTCCGCCCTATTACCTCAAGCAGCGGTTCGAAACGGCGCCCGGCGGGCCCGCCACCCGGCGCCTTTATGCCTTTGCCAGCCGACTGAAGACCGAAGGCACCCTGATCGAAGGCTGGAAGCTGAAGGTCACCGGGGCGCAGTCGCAACTGCCCTGAGACGATCCCGCAGACGGAGTTCAGGTAAAGTTCAGCCTGACCTGGCCAACATCTGCAGGATCAGGTCCCCCAGACCTTGCCGAAAACCGGTTCAGAAGGTTTGCGACAGCGCCAGCGGTCATTGCGCTGGTGCTGGGATGGCATTCTGGCCATCTGTGCGCTGCGGTGTGGGCGCGCTTTCGTCCATCTGTGGCGTGATCCTGCGAAGGCGCAGAGCGTTGCTGAGCACAAAGACCGAGGACAGCGCCATCGCGCCCGCGGCAAGCATCGGCGAAAGCAGGATGCCGAAGGCGGGATAGAGCACACCCGCCGCGACCGGGACCAGTGCGGTGTTGTAGCCAAAGGCCCAGAACAGGTTCTGGCGGATGTTCCGCATCGTGGCGCGCGAAACCGCAAAGGCATTGACCACGCCGCGCAGGTCGCCGGACATCAGCACCACATCGGCGGATTCGATGGCCACATCGGTGCCCGTGCCGATGGCGATGCCCACATCCGCATGGGCCAGGGCCGGGGCGTCGTTGATGCCATCGCCGACAAAGGCAACCTTTCGGCCCCCTTCGCGCAGACTGTCCAGCGCCGAGACCTTGCCTTCGGGCAGCACACCTGCAACCACGTGATCTATGCCCAGCTCGGCGGCGATCGTTTCGGCAGTCTCGCGCTTGTCGCCCGTGATCATTGCAACCTTCAGTCCCAGCGCGTGCAGCGCGGCGATGGCGGCGGCACTGGCAGGTTTCACCGGATCAGCCACGCCGATGACCGCCGCGATCCGTCCGTCAATTGCCGCGAACAGCGCAGAGCGCCCACGCCGTGCCAGCGCCGTTTCGGTTTCGGCCAGCGCGCCCGTGTCGATACCTTCGCGGGCCATCAGACGGTCGGCGCCGATCAGCACGTCCTGTCCCGCCACGCGCGCCTTCACACCGTACCCCGCCATTGCCACGAAATCGCTCGGCTCCTGCCGTTCAACGCCTTCCGCGCGGGCGGCACGGACAATTGCCTCGGCAATCGGATGCTCTGAACGTTCCTCGACCGCCGCAACCAGTGCAAGCACGTCTTCCCGCGTGAACCCTTTGGCCAGCACTAGGTCTGTCAGCTCCGGGCGGCCTTCTGTCACCGTTCCCGTCTTGTCGAGCGCGACCACGCCGACCGAACACAATTCCTGCAACGCGTCACCCTTGCGGAACAGCACGCCCAGTTCGGCGGCCCGTCCGGTGCCCACCATGATCGAGGTCGGCGTCGCCAGCCCCATGGCACAGGGGCAGGCGATGATCAGGACAGAAACCCCGGCCACAAGGGCATAGGTCAGCGCAGGTGCAGGGGCGAGGACCAGCCAGACCAGCACGGTGAGCGCCGCAATACCCATGATCACGGGCACAAAGCGCAGGGTGATCTCGTTGACAAGCCCCTGGATCGGCAGACGCGCGCCCTGCGCCTCTTCCACCATGCGGATGATCTGTGCCAGCGTCGTGTCCCCCCCGACGCGGGTGGCGCGGAAACGGAATCCGCCGGAACCGTTCACCGTACCGCCGGTCACGGTCGCGCCCGGGCCTTTCGAGACAGGCACAGGCTCGCCGGTGATCATGCTTTCATCGACATGGCTTTTGCCGTCCACGATTTCGCCGTCCACAGCGACGCGTTCACCCGGGCGCACGATCAGGATATCGCCCGCGCGGATGTCCTCAAGCGCCAGTTCGACCGCTTCGCCGTCCCGCTCGACCGTGGCGGTCCGGGCCTGAAGCCCCAGCAGCGCCTGAATGGCCGCACCCGTGCGCCCCTTGGCCCGCATTTCAAGCCAGCGACCCACCAGGATTAGCACGACGATCACCGCTGCCGCCTCGAAATAGACCGCCCGCACCGCTTCGGGAAGCAGACCGGGCAGGAAGGTGGCGATGACGGAATAGACATAGGCGGCCAGCGTGCCAACTGCCACGAGGCTGTTCATGTCCGGCGCGCCCTTCAGCAGCGCGGGGATGCCCCTGGCGTAGAAAATCCGCCCCGGCCCGATCAGCACCAACGAGGTCAGGATCCACTGGATCACCCACGAGGTCTGCTGTCCGATGGTGTGGTGAACCCACATGTGAAAGGCCGGGATCATGTGCCCGCCCATCTCGATCACAAAGACCGGCAGGGCCAATGCCGCCGCAATAAGGACCGAGCGGCGCAGGCTGACGGCCTCTTCCTCCTTGCGGGCGGTGGCGCCGTCTTCGGACTGGCCCGCGGCGTGGACGGTTGCGGGGTAGCCTGCCCTGGTCGACGTCGCGGCGATGTCCGAGGGTGTCACGGCACCTTCGGCATAACGCACGGTGGCGCGGCCGGTGGCAAGGTTCACCTGGGCGCTGGTCACGCCGGGCATCGCGTTCAGCGCCTTTTCGACCCGTCCCACGCAAGAGGCGCAGGTCATTTCGGTCACATCGATGGTCGTTTCGGTGACACGGGCGGGATAGCCCGTCTTGTCCAGCGTATCGCTCAGGGTCGTGGCCGAGACACTGCCATCGTGGGTGACGCGGGCCGTTTCGGTGGCCAGGTTGACCTCGGCCCGCGTGACGCCGGGCAACGCGCTCAGCGCCTTTTCGACCCGCCCGACGCAAGATCCGCAGGACATGCCGTCAACCCGCAGGCTGAGGGTGTTTGCATTCGTCATGGCTGTGATTCCCGTCTGTTCATATCTGTGTTGAGGCAAAGATAGGGCTTCCAGTCGCTGGAAGGTCAAGGACCAATGGCCACTTTCAAAGATTTTAGATTTTTCAGAAGAACAGCTTGACCCTCCAGTTACTGGAACCCCTATCTGACTGGATACCGGCGTCATGAAAATCACCGATTCCGGCCTGAATACACAGAATCGCCCCCTTGGGGGCCTGATCAAAGGATGACACCCATGTGCGGATGCAGCACCCATACCGACGCGGTCACTCAGGACACCGGCGCCACCGCCGCAAGCTTTCACGTGCCTGACATGACCTGCGGCCATTGCGAAAAGACCGTGCGCGGCGCGCTGGCGAAAGCCTTGCCCGGTGCGCCGGTGGACGTCGACCTGCCGACACACACCGTCAAGGTCGATGGTGACGCGGAAACGGCGCGTGCGGCGCTTGTCGCCGCAGGCTATACTCCGGCAACGGCCTGAGACTCGGAAGCATGGCAGGGGCTGTTTGCCCCTGCCCTACAGGAACTGGCGCCCGATGGGGCTGACAAAGTTTGACAGGATCGACCTGAGCATCCTTGTGGCGTTGCAACGCGACGGACGGATGACCAATGCCCAGCTTGCCGATCTGGTGGGGCTGTCGCCGTCGCCCTGTCTGCTGCGGGTCAAGCGCCTGCAGGAGGCAGGATATATCGAAGGCTACAGTGCGCGGCTGGATCTTGCGCAGCTGGGCGGCACGGTCACTCTGTTTGTCGAGGTCACGCTATCCTCGCACCGGCGCGATACCTTTGACCGGTTCGAGACAGCGATGCGCGATATCCCCGAGGTCATGGAATGCCACCTGATTTCGGGCGGATACGACTACCTTGTCAGGATGACGGTGGCGCGTCTGTCAGACTTTCAGCGCATCATCGAAGCGCTGCTCGAGTTAGATGTCGGCATCGGAAAGTACTTCAGCTACGTGGTGATGAAGACGCCGGTGCGCCGGTCCGAATTCCCGCTGCGGCACCTGTTCAACGATCCGGACTGATGCGTCAGCCCAGCGCCTGCGCAGCGAGTCCAAAGACGCGCGCCGCCTGTTCGCCGCCGCGCTTTGGTCCGCGCCGCATCTGTGTGACCGTATCGTAATCACTGAGCCAGGCCGCCGCCAGAAAGGCGTTGAAGGCCGAGTCCTCGCTCGGGGTGTCAAGCCGCAGGAATTGTCCCTCTTGCTGGCGGATCAACGGCGCGGTCAGGGCCATCGCCATGGCATCGTCTTCGGCAATGACCGGCCCGATGACTTTGCCGCGTCCGAAATTCCTCATGAGGGCAGCGCCAACGATCACATCGCCGCGTAGTGCGACCATGCCGTCGCTCTTGCGCAGAAGGGCTTCCAGGACCCGCCTGCGGTCGGCGCCATAGGCCTGCCGGTCCAGTTGCACCAGCGCATCCAGATCCTGTTGCATCATGGCGCGCAGGGTCAGCCCGTGCGGTGTTTCAGGCAGAGATATGGCGCGGGCGATGCCCTGATGCTGGTGCACGGTCCCGACGGGGATGAACCCGGCGCTTTCATAAAGGCGATAGGACTGCCGCGTCGCGAACAGTCGCAGATCGCGCCCGGTGCAGGCTGCGGCCATCTGCCCCAAAAGCCACCGGCCAATGCCGCCGGATTGCAGACGCGGCGTGGTCATCATCATACCGATAGTGGCAAAATCATCGCCCATGCGGAACACCATGCCCGACCCCATGGCCCTCCCGATCTCGTCGCAGGCGAGGATACCGTCGCCCAGACCGAAAAGAGCCGCAAGATCCTGCGGCCGGTGGGGCCAGAAGACGCTGACCGCCAGTTCATGCAGCAGTTGCATGTCCGACGCGGTCATGGGCCGCGCGGCGGCCTCGTAATCCTCTAGCCGGTGGGTCAGCGCATCGGGTGCATTATGTGACATCGCGCTCTCCAAATGGATGCGGCCCCGGCGGATGGTCGCCCGCCGGAGCCCGTTACTCAGGCCGGTCTCGGGATTGCAGAGATGTGGCTGTGCCCGTGATCATGCTTTTGCCTGTGGTCATGCTTTTGCCCGTGGTCATGCTTGGCCCCGTGATCATGTCCATGAGACGCCGCCGCAGGTTTCGCAGGGTCAAGAGCGCAGCCCGCATCACCTTGCCCCATGTCGATCTCGATCGTCGAGTGGGTGATGCCGTAGTTTGCGGACAGCTGTGCCTTGATCGCGCGCAGCGCCTCTGCCGGATCAGCGTCATCGCTCAGGCTGACATCCATTGTCGCGGACGGTTGCCCCGAGGTGATCGACCAGACATGGACGTGATCGACGTTCACCAGTCCCGGCACCGATGCGATCAGCTTTTCCTTCAGGTCAGAGACCACGACGTTGCCCGGCGTGCCTTCCATCAGGACGTTCAGCGACGCCTTGAGCAGCGCCCAGGCTGACCGCAGCACGATGGCCGACAGCAGCACCGAAAGGATCGGGTCAATCGGCGTCCATCCGGTAAAGTAGATCGCGACAGCCGCGACAATTGCCGCAACGGAGCCCAGCAGATCGCCCATCACATGCACCATCGCACCCTTGATGTTCACGTGCTCGGTGTCACCCTTCGTCAGCATCCAGAAAACTCCGGCGTTGACCGCCAAACCCAGCACGGCGATGACCATCATCGGTCCGGCCAACACCGGGGTGGGGTCCAGAAGACGCTGCACCGCCTCGTAGGCGATCCAGATCACCAGCAGGATCAGCGTCACGGCGTTGACGAAACCGGCAAGGATCTCGAACCGCATGTAGCCGAAGGTACGTTTGTCATCGCTCTTGCGGCGGCCAAAGCGAAAACCGGCCCAGGCCAGCGCCAGCGCCGCGGCATCGGTGAACATGTGCCCCGCATCCGCGATCAACGCGAGCGAACCCGACATCAGACCGCCGACAAGTTCAGCCAGCATAAAGCTGAAGGTCAGGATAAAGCCGACCATCACAACACGTTCGTTGTTCGCGCTGACTTCGGGCGCGTGGCTGTGCACACCATCGTGGTCGTGGCAAGGGCCGTGACCATGACCATTGTCTTGTTTGTGGTCATGTTTGTGATCATGCGAATGGCCGTGGTCGTGTGGCATGGGTCGTCCTTTCTGCCGCCCCTAGCGGGGCTTGTCCGTATCCAGGGCGCCAGCCTTGGACAGGGGCACCTTTTGATCTAGTGTTCATGCGGCGGTGGCCAATACGGATATGGCATCGACGGCATTCACTGGTATTCTGGCCGGGCCGCCAGACAACGCTGCGGCCCGGACCTTGATGTGTTATTTTACGTCAATATCGGTGTCGAAGACGTAATAGTTCAACGGATGCGGCGTAAAGTTGGTGACGCTGTCGGAAACCGCGTCAAAGGTCGTCTCGTTCACCAGATAAACCATGACCGCCTGATCATAGACATACTGCGACATCGCGGCGTAGTCCTGCATCCGGGCTTCTGTGTCTACCTCGGCCGAAGCCTTCGCCACCATCTCGTCGAACTTCGGATCGCAGTATCGGGACAGGTTGAACCCGCCGCCGCAGCTGTAGTCCGCCGTCAGAAAACCGATGGGTTCGGGCACATCCGTAAGATACCCGCGCGACATCAGGGCAAGGTCGAAATTCCCGGCCATCAGGTCCGGTTCCAGCGCGCCGTAATCAGCCATCCGCACATTCACGGTGATGCCCAGTTGGCCCAGCATGGCCTGCACAATCTGCGCGATGTCCTTGAGTTCGGTCTTGGAGGTATAGGCCAGCAGTTCCAGCGTCAGGGTCGTGGGGTCGACAACGGCTTCGTCAAACAGCGCCCTGGCTTTATCCAGATCAGCGGTGATCGCCGGAGTGTCGGTCGCAGACCACGGCTCGCCCTCGCGGAACGGGCCGCCGGCGGGCGGGGCGTAGCCTTCATAGACCGCGCCAGAGATGCCGGCGGTGTCGATGGCCATCTGAATCGCCTTGCGTACCTTGACGTTGTCGAAGGGCGGCTTGGCGGTTTGAAGGATCAGTTCCGAGATTCGGGGGGCTGCGACCTCCATCACCTCGATTCCTCCGGACGACGACAGCTGCGACACCATGCTGGGCGGGATCAGGCGCGAAATCTGCGCCTCTCCGGTGCGGGCCATGGTGGCGCGGGTGTTGGCGTCGGGGATAAATCGGATGCTGCCACCCGCCAGCTTGGCCGTGCCGCCCCAGTAGTCGTCAAAGCGTTCCAGCGTGACCTGCTGGCTGGCATCCCATTCAGTGATCCTGAAGGGGCCGGTGCAGTGATTGACCGGGTCGATCCCTGCCTCGGTATAGGCGGCAGGCGAGAGGATTGCCGTTGCGGGCGCGGAAAGACGGCCCGGCAGGTTGGCTTCGGGCGCGACGGTTTTGATAGCGACGCTGAGGGGGCCGCTGGCGGTCACCGATTCCACGACCTTGCCGGAAAACGCGCGGGCGGGAATTTCCGCCTTCAGCAGATGGGTCAGAGCAGAGGCAACCGTTTCGGCGTCCATCGGTACTCCGTCCTGAAACAGAACCCCTTCACGCAGGGTAAATTTCCAGGTCAGATCGTCGGTACGTTCCCAGGCGGTGGCGAGCGAAGGCTCAACCTCGATCCCGTTGGAAATCCTTGTCAGCCCTTCGTAGCAGCCACTCCGCGATCCTATATAGCTGTCGTCCGAGTAGAGTTCCCAGTTGGCCTGGATCGCGACGTTGTCAGCGACCGTCAGGGTCTTGTCCTGAGCCTGTGCGGTGGTAGCCGTCAGAGCAGCGGCAAGTGCCAAGGCGCTGACCGAGCGGTGCATTCCAAATGTCATGTCAATGGTCCCTGTTGTTGGCCGCGCTGTCGGCGCCCTGTTGTCTATGAAGCCAAGATAGGCCCGGCCGCACGACAGATTGTGCCGAATGGCCCTGTGCTGGTGGCTCAGGCAGTCAAATCCGCAGGGGCCCCGGAAGATTCTACCGTCTGCTGATTCCAGTAACGGCAGCGCACGAAATGACCGGGCTGCGCCTGTTTCAGATAAGGCGCATCGGTGGCGCAATCTGCCCGCGCCATCGGGCAGCGTTCGTGAAAGGTGCAGCCCGCAGGCGGATTCAGCGGGCTTGGCGGTTCGCCTTGCAGAAGACCGGCGGCGCCGTCCAGTCCGTTCTCCTCAAGCATGGAGGCAGCGATCAGCGCGCGGGTATAGGGATGCGCCGGGGTTTCGAACAGTTGCTTTCGGTCAGCCAGTTCGACCAGCTTGCCCATGTACATCACCGCGATCCGGTCGCAAAGATAGCGCACCACCCGAAGGTCGTGGCTGATCATCACCATGGTGATGCCGCGCCGTACACGCAACTCGCGCAGCAGGTTCAGGATCTGGGTGCGCATCGAGGCATCCAGCGCCGAGGTCGGTTCGTCACAGATCAGCAGCCGGGGTTCCAGAAGCAGGGCGCGGCCGATGACCACCCGCTGCAACTGCCCGCCGGAACACTGATGTGGCAGGCGGTCGTAATAGCTTTCGTCAAGCCCCACCTCTTCGAGCATGGCGATGACGCGCCTGCGCCGGTCGGCCGTGTCTGATCCGATTCCATGGTGCGCCATCGGTGCGGACATCGAGGTGCCGACGGTCATGCGCGGGTCAAGGGCCGAATGTGGATCCTGAAAGATCAACTGCACATCGCGGCGCTGACGGCGCAGCACCTCGCCCTTTGGGGCGAACCAGTCTTCGCCGCCGATGGTGATCTGTCCGTCAGTCGCGCTGGACAGGCGGCAGATCATCTTGGCGAAAGTGGATTTCCCACAGCCGGATTCCCCGACCAGGCCCATGACTTCGCCGGGCTGGACGTTCAGGGACACGCCGTCGAGGGATTTCACCACCTTTTGCGCCCCGAACCCGGCAACAGGGTAGTGCTTTACCAGCCCGTCGATTGCCAGAAAGGCAGTGTTGCGGCGATTCACCTCGACATAGCGGGGGGCTTCGCGGCGCTTGCAGACGCGTGCTGAGGTGTTGGGAAGCGTGTGGATCATGCGGCATCTCCATGCGTCTGTGCATCGGTGGCGTGGCAGCGGGTCCGCCATCCCTGCCCCTTGGATTCCAGCGCGGGTTCGGTTGCGCAACAGGCGCTTTCAAGGTCGGGTGCCGCGGCCATCACATGGCAGCGCGGCGCAAAACGGCAGCCTTCAAGGATCGACAGCGCGCGGGAGGAACTGCCCGGGATGGAGGGCAGCGCGCCGTTCGCCTCGGGTTCCAGAAGCGAACAGCGGATCAGGGCACGGGTATAGGGATGCGCCGGGTGCTTCATGATCTGCGGCGTCGGTCCCTCTTCGACGATGCGCCCCGCATACATGACGCAGACCCGGTCGGAAAAGGCCGACACGATCGACAGGTCATGGGTGATCAGCAGGATCGACAGATCCCGCTTGCGCTGCTCGTCGCGCAGCAACCGCAGGATCTGGGCCTGAACCGTCACATCTAGGGCTGTGGTTGGCTCGTCCGCGATCAGCAGGCGGGGTTCGCCCGCCATCGCGGCGGCCATCATCACGCGTTGTGCCATGCCGCCGGACAATTCGTGGCTGAACGCGCGGGCGCGGGCCTCGGGGTCGGGGATGCCGACACCGCGCAGCAGGTCGACAACCCGGGCGAATGTCGCGCGACCACTGCCCTTGCTTGCCAAAGGCTCGGCCACCTGGACATGCACGCGGCTGGTCGGGTCAAGCATGGTCTGCGGTTGCTGGAACAGCATCGAAAGGTCCCGCCCCCGGATGCCGGTCAGATCCTTTTCCGACGTCCCGACAAGCTCGCGCCCGCCCATGCGGACCGAACCTTCGGTGATCTCAAGACCCGGGGGCAGCAGTTGCGACAGGGCCAGCGCCGTCACGCTTTTGCCCGATCCGGATTCGCCGACAAGGGCCACAACCTCTCCATGTCCGACGGTCAGATCCAGTCCGCGCACGACTTCCTTGTTGCGGCCGGTGATGCCGACCTTCAGGTTGCGCACCTCAAGCAGCGGTGCCCGGGTGTCTTTGGCGCCTTGGGTGGGAACAGATGTGGGCAGAGTCATTGGGTTGCCTCCTCAGGTCCGGTCTTCGCCGGTGCCGGATGTGTCGATTTCCATGCCGTGACCGATCCATGTCACGCCAAGGGCGGCCAGAAAGATCACGGCGCCGGGGGCGATCATCAGCAGCGGGGCACGTTCCAGATATGGCTGCGCCTCTGCCAGCATGAGACCCCAGTCGGGGTTGGGGGGCTGCACGCCCAGACCCAGATAGGACAGCCCGCCCACGGTGATCAGCTTGTGACCAAAGCGCAGGAACGAGATGGCTGTGATGGGCCGGATACAGTTGGGCAGGATGTGGCGGAACATGACAAAGCTGCGCTTCATGCCCAGCACCTCTGCCGCGCGGATGTATTCGCGGGCGTTCACCTCGCGCGTCAGGCCACGGGCGAGGCGCGCATAGGGGGTCCAGCCGGTCAGCGTCAGCGCAACCAGCAGGGTCAGCCATCCGGGTCCGAAAACGCCGATCAGAAAGATCGCGATGACCACGTCGGGAACCGAGATCAGCAGATCCACAGTGCGCATAGCCAATTCGTCCGCAAGGCCGCCAGCGCGGCCCGCCATGACACCGATCACCGTGCCGATCACCAGCGTGATCACCACAGCGACGGCCGAGATCGTGACGGTGAACTGCCGGCCGATCAGCAGCCGCGACAGCACGTCCCGCCCCAGATGATCGGTGCCCAGCCAATGCACGGCGGTCGGCCCCTTGAGCCGCCCCAGCAAATCCTGAGCACCGGGATCATGCGGCGCGATCCAGGGCGCCAGTGCGATCAGCGCGATCATGGCTGCGACAATTGCGACCCCTGCGCGAAAGGTCCAGTGGCGGCTGCGGGTATAGATGACAGCACGCGACAGCAGGCCGGGCGCGTCGGGGGGGCTCAGGATCATGTCACTGGGCATGGCGGCCTCGCATCGCAGGATTGATCAGGACGTAGAACACATCGGCGGCGGTGTTGATGACGATGGCAAGCCCGACCATGGCGACAAAGGCGCCCTGAAGCATCGGCACATCGTTGTTGATCACCGCATCGTAAAGCAACCGCCCCATGCCGGGGATGGCAAAGATCACCTCGACCACCACCGACCCGCCCAGCAGCCCCGCAAACCAGAGCGCAAAGAACGTGATCACCGGCAGCGACCCATTGCGCAGCCCGTGTCGCAGCACGGATTGGTTATAGCTAAGCCCACGGGCGCGGGCGGCGCTAATATAGGGCGCCTGCAACACGTCGGACATCGCGGCGCGGGTGATCTGGGTGAAATAGGCCATCGGGCGCAGCGACAGTGCAAGGGCGGGCAGGATCAGCGACGAAGGCCCCTGCCACCCTGCCGAGGGCAGAACCCCAAGCCAGAGCGAAAACACCAGCACGGACACCGGCGCGAACCAGTATTCCGGCGTCGCCACAAGGGTCTGTATCAACAGCGTCGTCGCCCCGTCCAGCTTGCCTCCGGGCCGCATCGCCGCCAGCGTGCCAAGCGGCAGCGCCACCAGCAGGGCCCATCCCAGCGCCGTCAGGGCCAGCGTAAGAGAGACTGCCAGCGCCCTAGCGATTTCGGACAGCACCGGCTGGCGCGTGGCAAAGGAAAAGCCCAGATCGCCCCGAAGTGCATGACCAAGCCAACCGAAATATTGCGCCGCCAGCGTTCTGTCGAGCCCAAGCTCCGTGCGCAGCGACTCGACGGCGTCCGGGTCAAGGTTGAAGTCAGAGGTGCGCGACATCAGGATGGTGCGTGCCGGGTCGCCATCGCTCATCAGCGGGACGGCGAAGGCTGCAACCGAAACAATCAGCAGCATCGCCACCAGTATCGAAAGCCGCTGCAGGACAAGTTTCCACATGTCGCGTCCTTTCCTTGTTTGCGGCCATTGCGGGCCGACAATAGCAACAGAATAACGGCGAATGGCCGCGCCGCTGCCACGAATGTGCACCTCAAAACACAGATACTGCGGAATCCGGAGCAGGATGCCGAATTCTGTGCCGCCTTTACGCAGCGCAACCTGTCTGCGGGACGGGTATCGCGCCCGGCCCGCGTGCTGTTGCGGCAGTTCCTGCTGTCGGCCCCGGCTTTTTGGTGAATGCTGCCGCCGGATGATGGCTTTGCGGCCATTGTCACCGGCGGGTTACCTTAATGATTAGAACAGTTCTAATCTGGATGCTTGCAATGCCGTCACGCCCCCCTCTGCCGCTGGTGATTCTGCTGATGGTGACTCAGACCATCGGATGGGGCACGTCCATTTCGCTGATTGGAGTGCTGGCCGCCCCGATGCGCGCCGAACTGGGCCTTTCAAGCGCTGAGCTGTACGGCGGTCCCACGGTGATGTTTTTGGTCGGAGCGTTTGTCGCGCCTCTGGCGGGGCGACTTTCAGACCGGTTTGGCGGGCTCCTTGTGCTGTGCTTCGGCACGCCTCTCTTGGCGGCAGCACTTTTGATGCTGAGCCAATCCAGCGGCCTTTACACGTATCTGGCTGCCTGGCTGCTGTTTGGACTCGGGATGCACCTGGGCCTTGTCACTGCCGCCTATAACGGTCTGGCGCAGACCGCCGGCGCGGGGGCATATCGCGCGATCGGCATCCTGACGCTGGCCACCGGTCTCTGCTCAACGATCTTCTGGCCGCTTACAGAGAGCTTGCTGAACCTGCTGAGCTGGCACCAGATCTGCCTGCTCTACAGCGGCGTCACGCTGCTGATCTGCACGCCCATCCATATGGGTCTGGCGCTGGCCTATGGCAAAACTGGCCAGGTCGAGGGTAAGACCAGCCCGCCTCTCAGCCGTGCACATGTTCCACCGCAGGTTGCAGGGCGCGCCTTTGGGCTGCTGGTCGCAATGCAGGTGTTGAGCGCGTCGCTGGGCATGGCTGTCGCGGTGCTGGCCATCGACATTTTCGTCGCCCTTGGCACCCCACGTGAAACGGCGGTGCTCGCCGGGTCGCTGCTGGGCGTCGCCTATCTGCTCAGCCGGGGGCTGGATGTGCTTCTGGGCGCACGCATCGGGCGGATGCGGCTGGCCCGGCTGGTCTATATTGCACTGCCTTTGTCCATTGTACCGCTGCTGGTATGCGCAGTGATCGGTGTGCCCTTGCCAGGCTGGCTCGCCATTCTTTGGGCGATGCTTTTCGGCATGCCGGCCGGATTGCTGGGCATCCTGCGCCCCTCACTTCCGTTCCATATCTTCGGATCGCTGAACTACGGTCAACGTCTGGGCCGCCTTGCACGGCCGACGGACGTGGCCAATGCGCTGGCCCCGGCAGGCTTCGCATGGATCATGGCCCGCTCGCCCGAGGCGGTGCTTTGGCTGGGCTTTGGCATGGCGCTGCTGTCACTGGCAGCAATGCTGTTGCTGTCGCGGCTGGTGTCCGAGGGTCCCGAGCACAAGCACTATGAAAGTCTTGCCTGACTGAGGCGCCCAGACCGCCAAAGACAGAAGATTGTGCCTGTGTCCTCCGTACTTGTGTCCTCCGTGCCTGGTGCGCGCGCAGCGATGGCGCCATACCTCTCCGCGTCCGTCGCAATGCTGTTGAGCCTCAGAATTTCGACACTTTTCCCCATTGCGAACCGCCAAAGCGGTCAAGCCGGTACTGCGCGGTTTCGGTGATCGCGGTGCGCCCGGTGACAAGATCCGCGACCAGATGCCCAACCCCCGGCCCGATGCCGAAGCCGTGCCCCGACAGGCCCGCCGCAAGGGTCAGCCCGGGTATGCCTATATTGGCGTCGATCACCGGCACGCCGTCCGGAGTCGAATCGATATATCCGGCCCATTTCGCCTGCACCGGCGTTGCCTTGAACGCGGGCAGCAGTTTGCGGGCGCGCCTTACCGTCTCCGCGATCACGCTTTCCGAGGGCGCCGGGTCAAGAATACGCACCCGCTCCATCGGGGTTTCCCGGTCCAGAGCCCAGATCCTGCGGGTCTCGAAATCCGCGCGCCAGGCCTGCAATCCGCCCGGGTGCAGCACGCGCCAGCGTTTCGCGAACATCGGAAGGAAGTACTTCATATCGCGGATCATTCTAAGAGTCGGGTCCAGATGACTGCGCCCGGATGTGGCAAGGGTATAGCCGCCGTCGGCGCGCCGCGTCACCGAAACGGCGGCGGTGTGCAACGCGGCGGGCAACCCCTCGGCGCCCGGCGCCAGCGCCAGGATCGAGCTGCGGACCGAGGCCTGGGGGAACCGGATGCCCGACTGCTGCAGAAAACTGCCCGCCCAGGCGCCGCCCGACACGACCACCTGCGGCGTGCGGATCGTTCCGCTTTCAGTCACCACGGCAGAGACCGCGCCGCCAGAGGTTTCGATGCCCCGCGCCGCGCAGTTCTGCACCACAATGCCGCCGTGCTTGATCACACCGCTTGCGATCATCGGTGCCGCGCGCGACGGATCGGCGGTGCCATCAGTCGGCGACCACACGCCACCCAGCCAGCTTTTGCCGGTCATGGCACCACGTTCGGTCGCCTCGGACCTGCTCAGCATTTGTGTATCGACGCCCTGATCCCTTGCAAAGCGGCCCCAGGAGGCCCATCCCTCTATCTCGGCGGGATCGTCGGACAGATACAGCAGCCCACAGCGGCGAAACCCGAGATCCACACCGATATCCGCCGCCATTTCTTCCCACAGGGCAAGGCTGCGTGTCGAAAGCGGCAGTTCGCGGGCATCGCGGTTCTGCTGTCGGCACCAGCCCCAGTTGCGGCTGGACTGCTCCGCGCCGATGCGGCCCTTTTCCAGCAGCACCACGCGCAGCCCGGCGCGTGCCAGCCAGTATGCGGCACTGACACCGGCGATTCCGGCGCCGATCACCACACAATCAGCAGTGGCAGGGGCGGTGGTCTGAGTCTCGATTTTCATAAGCGGGGCGGGCATCATGGTCTCCGATCGTTTCCCCGAGCCTAAGTCAACTCTTTCAGCCGCTTGTGCCGGATTGCCTACCCATGGCGGCATTTCCTGTCGAATGCAGTTGACTTGAAAGGACGCCTGACATTCACAGAAAGCACACGCTGGTGCAGACTGCGAAGGACCTATCATGACGACGCGCCACAAGCTGGACCGGATCGACCTCAAGATTCTAGCCGAGCTTCAGCGCAACGGCCGCATCACCAATGTGGAACTCGCGGATCTGGTCAGCCTGTCGCCCTCGCCCTGCCTGATGCGGGTCAAGAAGCTGCAAAAGGCGGGATATATCACCGGCTATGCCGCGCAGATCGACGTGGCCAAGCTGGGCGAGACATTGACAGTCTTTACGGAATTCACCTTGACCAATCACCGCCAGATTGACTTTGCCCGCTTTCAGGAGGCCTTGGAAAAGGTCGGTTCCTGCGTCGAATGCCATCTGGTTTCAGGCGGATACGACTACCTGGCAAAATTCGTGACCTCCTCTATTGCCGATTATCAGAACGTGATCGAGGCGCTGATCGACCGGAACATAGGCATCGAAAAGTATTTCAGTTTTGTCGTGATGAAGACGCCCTTCGTCAAGACCCAGCTGCCCCTCACGGATCTGTTCGAGGACAGGATCTGAGGTCCGGCACAATGCCGCCCCGTCACAGGCAAAGATCGGCCCGGTGCGGCCAAGGCCGCGCGCAGCCCGGTGCGGCATAGGCCGCGCGCAGTTCGGTGACCTAGGCGTCGATGACTGTTTGCGGAACGTCCCCGGCGGATTACAGTACAGTTCGACCAGGGAATTGGTCAGCATATCGGCCTTCGGCAAAAGGTCAGCCCAGCGCCTGAGAGGCAAGAGCGTAGGTTCTGAAGTCCTCCGAAGGGGGAACGCTACGCGGCGCGCGGTGCATCGCAATGCCGCCCCCGACGTGGACCAGACCCAGATCTTCGGCGCAAGCGGCAAGACCGCGCTGTGCAGGCAGGTCGACGCGCAGGAACTGCCCGTCGCAGCGGCGCGCCGCCTCGGCAACCAGCGCCCGCGCGGTGGCGTCATCCTGCGCCACCACCGGGCCAAGCACACACCCGCGTCCAAAGTCGCGCAGCAGGGCGATACCCCGGTCCGCCACCAGAACCTCGCCCTTTTTCGCAATGGCGGCAATCAGGTCTGCACGCGACAGACCAGAGGCTTTGGTATCCATCGCCACCAGCCGTTCTGCATCGGCAAGCGTGCCGGTCGACACCGGATGGTCCGGCAGAGTGGCCCGCGCGATGCCCTGATGCTGCAGGATCTCGCCGCAGGGAACAAACCCCAGCTTTTCATACAACGGCAGACCGTCCGCCGTCGCCACCAGTCGCAATTCGCGCGCGCCGCCCAAGGCGATGATCTGCTCCATCAGCACCCGGCCCAGCCCGCGCCCGCGCATGGCTGCATCCACAATGATCATGTTCATTGCCGCGACATCTCCAAAGGTCGAACACAGCGCCGTGCCGACGACAGCGCCGTCCGACAGGGCGACGACACCTTCGGACACCGACAGGGTCAGCGCCCAGTCCTCGACTCGGTGCGGCCAGCCCACCGCCTGCGACAGGCGTACCCCGTCAGAAATGTGTTCGGGGCCAAAGGGTTTAAGGATGATGTCCGCACGGGACACGGGTGTTGGTTCATGTGTGGCAATGTTCATGGATCTGTCCGTTCTGTTTGAAACCAATCTAGGCCCGCGCAAACGGCAGTTTCGCCCTGATCCACGGGCGCCATAGCAGTTTTCGTCGCATCGCCAATGCGGTGCCGCAGGATATGCCGCCCCCGGGCGCTGCTGACACCCAAGAAGGACAGGCTGCCGCAGGACCTGCCGCCACCTGCGCGGCACACGCTATTTCATGCTTGGAAAACCGCAAACGCGGCAAGCACTATGGCTTGATCCGGGCAAGGATGGGAACAACCAAACCTCTGGAGCCCGGTCATGAACTTTCGCCCCAAATTCATCACCTTCGACTGCCACGGCACGATGATCTTTTTCAACATGGCCGATGCCGCCCGCCACCATTACGGCGACATCCTTTCCCCGGAACAGATGGACACCTTCATCGCCAACTTTTCCGCCTACCGGCTGGACGAAGTGCTGGGCGCCTGGAAACCTTATGCAGAGGTGGTGCACAATGCGGTGGAACGCACCTGCAAACGCCACGGCATCACCTTCGATCCCGCGGTCGCGTCCGAGATCTATGACCGCGTGCCGACCTGGGGTCCACATCCGGATGTCCCCGCCGGACTCGCCAGAATCGCGGACAAGATTCCGCTGGTCGCGCTGACCAATTCGATGAACGACCAGATCCCGTACAACATCGCCCGGCTGGGCGCGCCCATCGCCCATGTCTGTACCGCCGAAAGCGCACAGGCCTACAAGCCGCAGATGAAGCCCTTTGAGTACATGTTCGACATGCTGGGCTGCGGACCTGCGGATGTGCTCCACGTTTCCTCAAGCTTTCGCTATGACTTGATGACCGCGCATGATCTGGGGATCAGGAACAAGGTCTGGGTCAATCGCGGGCACGAACCGGCGAACCCGCATTACGGCTACACCGAAATCAGCGATATCTCGGGGCTGGCCGCTGTCGTCGGCCTGTGACCAATCGGAGCACGTCATGAAGTACAAGTCCTACTGGCTTGACAGCGCAACACCTTTTGCGGATGCGCAACCCGGTCCGGTCACCGGAAAGGTGGATGTCGCCGTCATCGGCGGCGGATTCACTGGCCTGAACGCCGCGCGCAAACTGGCCCGCGAAGGCGTCAGCGTCGCCTTGCTGGAAGGTGCCTACATCGGCGCGGGCGGCTCGGGGCGCAACGGCGGGCACCTCAACAATGGCATGGCGCATGGATATGGCGAGGCGAAGGCGCATTTCGGAGCTGAAAGGGCGCAAGCGCTTTACAAGGCCTATGACCGTTCCATCGACATGATCGAAGATGTCATCGCCGAAGAGCACATCGCCTGCGATTTCCGCCGCTCCGGAAAGCTCAAGCTGGCATCAAAGCCCTCGCATGTGGCAGGGCTGCGCGCGGGATTCGAGCTGGTGCACAAAGAGGTGGACCGCGACACCCGCTGGCTCGAAAAGGACGCGCTGGCGAAAGAGATCGGCTCGGACAGCTTTCACGGCGCGATGCTGTATGGCAAATCGGCGATGATGCACATGGGGCGGTACGTGAACGGTCTGGCCACTGCGACGCACCGCCACGGTGCGCTTGTCTGGGAAGGTGCCCCCGTCACCGACCGCCGCCGCAACGGTTCCGGCTGGGCGCTGGCGACACCCAAAGGCACGATCCAGGCCGACCGCGTCATCGCCGCGACAGGCGCCTATTCCGGCACTTTCGCCAAGAAACCTCTGGCCTATTTCCGTCGCCGGATCATCTCTGTTGGGTCTTTCATCATCGCCACCCGCCCCCTGTCAGAGACTGAAATTGCCAACACGATGCCCGGCAACCGCACATGCGTCACCTCGATGAATATCGGCAACTATTTCCGCCTGTCGCCCGACAACCGGCTGATTTTCGGCGGTCGTGCGCGGTTTTCCGCAGTGTCGGATCAGCAGTCCGACGCCAGATCGGGACAGGTCCTGCGCGGCGCTATGACAGAAATCTTTCCGCATCTGGCGGATGTGCAGATCGACTATTGCTGGGGCGGCCTTGTCGGCATGACCAAGGATCGCTTCCCCCGCGCGGGCGAGGCGGGTGGCATGTTCTACGGCATGGGCTATTCCGGCCACGGCGCGCAGATGTCGACCCTGATCGGGCAGGCGCTGGCGGATATGGCGATGGGGCGCAGCGACACCAACCCCCTTGCCGGACTCGACTGGCCCGCCATCCCGCTGCATGGCGGCAAGCCGTGGTTCCTGCCGCTGGTGGGCCTGTGGTTCGGTTTGAAGGACCGCCTGTCATGAGTTTACCAAAAGATATGCGCATCAGATCGTCCGCGATCTGACCAAGGCAAACCCGGGCATGTTCGTCGACCCGAACTCGGCCATCGTCGTACTGGCGCCGCGGGTCTATCAGTCGGCAATGGCCGCCGGGATCGACCCGATCCATCTGGGCGCGATCATTGTCGTGAACGTGGCAATCGGCATGGTCACGCCGCCTTTCGGGCTGAACCTCTTCATCGGCATGACCACTTTCCGCATCGGCTATGTCGACGCGGTCAAGGGCGTTGCGCCCTGTCTGATGCTGATGATCCTCGTGCTGCTCCTGGTGCCCTGTCTGCCCGGAATCGCTTTTCTTCCTCTGACGTCAGGACATGACATGACAGATCCCCACCTTTCCGAGGTTATGGCGCCCCGGTGCGACCGCATCACGAAGCAGCGGCGCGACCGTCACGCCGCGCTGATGTCCGCAGTTATGACCGCGGTCATAAACTTGCCCGGCTTGCCGCCCGACGCCAGCCCGCAGAGCTTTGCCGCGCTCAAGGCGGCCCTTGTCCCGGAGCGTGACACATGACCGGCGTCGTCGCCACCGCCGAGGCCGTCGTCCACGGCGACACCACGGCGACCCTGCACCGGCGCTGGATCAGCGAGCGTCCCGGTGATTATGCCGATCAGGTCCGCGCCCGGATCGCACCGGGCCTGTTCTGTCCTGCAACGCATTACGTCGAGGCGCTGATGCGGCGCGGGCAGATCGCTGCGTATTGGATCGCGGCATGTTGTCCGCCCAGCTCGGCCTGCCGGAGTCCGGCCTGACCCTGTGCCAGAGCCTGCCGGAAGACACGCCCAACGGCGCCGGCTCCTATGCGTCGCGCACGACGATCCAGGCGGGAACCGCATTGCAGGACGCGGGTCAGGTCCTCGTGCGCCGTCTGATCGCCGCCGAGGCCGCCCGGCTGGGCCTGCCGGTGCAGGACCTGCGCGCCGACGCCCAGACAATCCGCGATTCTGCTGGCAACATCCTTTGCACACTGGCGGCGGCGCTGGCCCGCGCTACCACCGCTGACGGCGCGCGCGTCTGCCCCGCCTGGGTTCCGGTCAGATAATTCCGCCCGATCGGACAGCATACCCTTGCAAGACATGCCGCGGATGTCCGAGACTGTGCGCGGCGGCCCTTTGGGCCTCTAGGATCTCTGGGAGGAAAACATGATCAATGTGAAATTCGCACTGCGTGGGTGCGCGCTGGCCTCGACGCTGGCTGTCGCGCCGCTTGCCGTGCAGGCGCAGGACTTCATCAACGTGCTGACGGGCGGCACATCGGGCGTCTATTATCCGCTGGGCGCGGGTCTGGCGAACATCTACGGCGAAAACATCGACGGCGTGCGCACGCAGGTCCAGTCGACCAAGGCCAGCGTCGAGAATTTGAACCTGTTGCAGGATGGCCGCGGCGAACTGGCCTTTGCTCTGGGCGACAGCGTCGCGATGGCCTGGGACGGCAACGCCGATGCCGGGTTCCCCGCAAAGCTCGACAAGCTGCGCGGCATCGCCGCGATCTATCCCAATTACATCCAGGTGGTCGCCAGCCAGGAAAGCGGCATCACCGATTTCAATGGTCTGATGGGCCAGAGCCTGTCGGTCGGCGCGCCTGCCTCCGGTACGGAACTGAACGCCCGCGCGATCTTTGAAGCGATGGGCATGTCCTATGACGATCTGGGCAAGGTGGAATACCTGCCCTTCGCGGAATCGGTCGAACTGATCAAGAACCGCCAGCTTGACGGCACGCTGCAATCCGCCGGCCTTGGCGTCGCCTCGATCCGCGATCTGGCTTCGACCATGGCGATCAACGTCGTGGCAATTCCGGCCGACGTGGCCGAAACGCTGGGCGCGCCCTACATCGCGGCGACGATTCCCGCGGGCACCTATGACGGCCAGGCAGAGGATGTGCCGACGGTCGCCGTTTCGAACTTCCTCGTCACGCATGACGGCGTCAGCGAAGAAACCGCCTACGAGATGACCAGACTGCTGTTCGAGAACCTCGAGACGCTGCAAGCATCGCATCAGGCCGCGGCCCAGATCGATGTCGCCAAAGCCCTGGACGGCATGCCGATCCCCCTGCATCCGGGCGCCGAGAGATATTATCGCGAACAGGGCCTGATCCAGTAAGGACCGCCACCTTTCCAAAGCGGGGCGCGCCGTTGCGGTGCGCCCTGTCCGACACATTCCCCTCAGAGGTCATGCCAAATGTCCCACCCGACCACGCCGCCGGACCCTCTTGAGGGGCACGGAGTGTCCTTCGGCACCGATGCGGCCGGCCGTTTGCTGTTCTGGATCGCAGTCGTCTTTTCAGTCTTCCAGATTCTCACCGCCGCGCACATCGTCGACTTGTCCAGCCAGGTCACGCGGGCGCTGCACGTGGGATTCCTGACGCTGCTGGCCTTTCCGCTGGTGGCCTACGGGCGCAATGCCGCAGGGCCGCTCAAGACGCTGGCATGGGGCTTTGCGCTGGCCGGGGTGGCCGTCGCCTTTTACCAGTGGTGGCAATATGAACCGCTGATCCTGCGGGCGGGGCGTCCCCTGACGCAGGACATTGTCGTCGGGCTGATCGCGCTGACAGTGGTGTTCGCCGCCGCCTGGACCATGATGGGCTTTGCGCTGCCGCTGATCGCAGGCCTGTTCCTGGCCTATTGCCTGTTCGGGGAATACCTGCCTTCGCCCCTGAACCACCGCGGCTACAGCTTTTCGCAGGTCATCGACCACATGGCCTTCGGCACCGAAGGGATCTACGGCATCCCGACCTATGTGTCGTCAACCTACATCTTCCTGTTCATCCTGTTCGGTTCCTTCCTCGAACGCGCGGGCATGATCCGGCTGTTCACCGATGTCGCGATGGGCCTGTTCGGTCATAAGCAGGGCGGCGCGGCCAAGGTCGCGGTCGTCTCATCCGGGCTCATGGGCACGATTTCCGGCTCGGGCGTCGCCAACGTCGTGACCACCGGGCAATTCACCATCCCGCTGATGAAGAAATTCGGCTACCGCGCCGCGTTTGCCGGCGGGGTCGAGTCGACCGCGTCGATGGGTGGACAGATCATGCCCCCGGTCATGGGCGCCGTGGCCTTCATCATGGCAGAAACCCTGGACGTGCCCTACGTCGAAGTGGTCAAGGCCGCGCTGATCCCGGCGATGCTCTACTTCGCCTCGGCCTTCTGGATGGTCCACCTCGAAGCGGGCCGCTACGGTCTGCGCGGCCTGCGCAAAGAGGATCTGCCCTCGGCCCGTAAGGCGATATCGGACAACTGGATGCTGCTGGTGCCGCTCGGGGTGCTGGTCTACCTGCTGTTCAGCGGCTACACGCCACTGTTCGCGGGCACCATCGGTCTGGGCCTGACCGTGCTGCTGATCCTTGGCGGATCGGCGGTGCTGAACCTGCCCGCGGGTGCGATGCGCTTTATCTTCTGGATCTGCCTCGGGCTGGTCGCTGCCGGTTTTCTGCAATTCGGCATTGACGTGCTCATCGCGGCGCTTGCCGCGCTGATCCTCTGGTGCGCACTGTCCCGGGGCGGCCGCGAAACCCTGATCCTGTGCCGGGATTCCCTGGCCGAAGGCGCAAAGACCGCCCTGCCCGTCGGTGTCGCCTGCGCACTGGTCGGTGTGATCATCGGCACCATGACCCTGACCGGGGCGGCCAACACATTTGGCCAGTTTATCGTCTCTGTCGGGGAACAGAGCCTGCTGCTCAGCCTTATCCTTACCATGTTCACCTGCATCCTGCTGGGCATGGGGATTCCCACGATCCCGAACTACATCATCACGTCGTCGATCGCCGGACCGGCCCTGCTTGAACTGGGTGTGCCGCTGATCGTCAGCCACATGTTCGTCTTCTATTTCGGCATCCTTGCGGACCTGACGCCCCCCGTGGCGCTGGCCTGCTTCGCCGCTGCGCCCATTGCCAAGGAAAGCGGGCTAAAGATCAGCATGGAGGCGATAAAGGTGGCCGCCGCCGGCTTTGTCATCCCGTTCATGGCGGTCTACACCCCGGCGCTGATGCTTCAGGCGGGCGGACCGCTGGCGGATGCGATCGGGTACTGGCCGGCCGTCGCCTATATCGTCTTCAAGACAGTGCTGTGCATCGGGCTTTGGGGCGCTGCTGTCATTGGCTGGGTCGGGCGGCCGGTGGGCTGGCCCCTGCGCATCCTTGCCGTCGTGGCGGCGGGCACCCTGATCGCCGCCCTGCCGATAACGGACGAAATCGGCTTTGCGCTGGCGGCGGCCTTCGTCGGGTTGCTGGTCCTGAGCGGGCGCAGGTCGACGGCGTGACCACCTGCCTTGCGGTTGGGGCAATGGTCCTGCAACTGGGTACGTCGGCCTTCACGCTGGGCTGGACCCATTCGGTCGAAAAGGTTGCCTGGGTGGAAAGCTGGACGGTTTCGGACAACGGGCTGGGCCTGCGACAGTCCCGCATCAAGGGATCCGGCGCGGGGATGGAGCCCGGCCCCGACGCCG
>JAGXGV010000094.1 GCA_024636635.1 Puniceibacterium sp. | reverse complement strand
GGATAGGGGCCGCCAAAGGCGTGAAAGTGGCGTTCGGGCGTCCAGACGGCACAGAATCCGTTCCGGTCGGCGAATTTCGCCCCCTCAAGCAGCAGGCGGTACTTGTCGCGCCCGGCACCATCGTCGTTGCCCCAATAGTAAAGCGAAAACTCCATGCCACCAGTGACCGGCAGGGGCCCGTTGCTGATCAGCCCACGGTCCGCGTCCGAGGTCAGCACAACCTTGTAGCCGCGCGCCGTGGTGTAGAACAGTTCCAGCACCGAGATGTCGAAGGACAGGCTGGTGACGGCCAGCCAGGTGCCGCCGGGTCCGGCAATGCAGGCGTCAATGCCGACATAGAAATTGGCGACGTTGCGGTGTTCGATCATCACCCCCTTGGGCAGGCCGGTCGAACCCGAGGTGTAGATCAGATAGGCCAGGTTTTCCGGGCCACTCGTGTCGGGCAGGTTGCTGTCGGGGGCATCACACAGTCGGGAATCGCTGTCGATCGGCAGGATCTGCGCCTGATGCGGCGGCAGATCCCCGGCCAGTGCGGATTGCGTCACGATCACCGCAGCGCCGCTGTCGACAACAAAATGCGCCAGCCGGTCGGCGGGATAGGCCGGGTCCATCGGCAGATAGGCCCCCCCGGCCTTGAGGATCGCCAGCGCGCCGACCATCAGGTCGATGGACCGGCGGCAGCAAAGACCCACCACCGTATCGGGCGCGACACCCATCTGGCGCAGCACATGGGCGGCGCGGTTGGCGCGGGCGTTCAGCTCTGCATAGCTTAGCGTGGTGCCCTCAAACACCAGCGCGGGGGCGTCGGGGGTGCGCGCGACCTGCGCCTCGAACAGGCGGTGCATGGTCTGCGGCGCGAACCCGGTTCCGGTCGCGTTCCAGCGGTTCAGCACCATGTCGCGTTCGGCGTCGGGCAGGATCGTGACGGCGGCGGGATCGGTGTCGTCCCGTATCTGCGCGGCCATGAATTCCAGCCTTGCGGCGATCAGCGCGGCAAGATCCGGTGCCAGCCGGGTGGCGTCGAACCACAGCAGCCTGTCCTTGGGCGCGAGGGTCAGAACCGTACCGGGGATCAGCCCCGTGCCTTCGGCAAGGCCGATTTGGGGCGTCTCGGGCCAGCCAAGCGCCGGGTCGCGCAGCGGCAGGTCCGCGGCCAGGCCCTTGTGCTTGCGGGCAATGACAAGGGATTGCGCCAGCGACTCTGCCAGCCCGGCGCAGCTGTCGGCCAAAAGCAGACGGACCGGCACCCAGGGCAGGATCAGCCCGGTTGCGGAAAGGTCAGCAAGCGCGCTGTCGGCAAAGGCGATGTCACAGGGCGCGGTATCGCCCTGTCGCAGCGCCCAAAGCGCGACCGCTGCGGCGGTCACACCGGACAAAGACAGGCTTTGGACCTGTACGGTGCTGGCGGGTACGGCGTTGGCGGGCGGGGTGGCGCCGGTCAGTTCCACAGGCACCATGTCCTTCAGCACCCGGCGCCAGTGGCCATCGCTGGCCGCCACCACGCGCGGGTCCGGACCGTCCGGCAGCCCAAGCCGGTCCCCCACCCCAAGGATGTCCGAGGGGCGGACCGGGCGGCCGTCCCGACCGCGCAGGCCGCGCAGGGTCAGCGCCCCCGTACTACAGGTCACCGTACCACAGGTCGCCGTACCACAGGTCACCGTGCCACAGGTCACCGTCAGACTGTCGGTCGTGACCGAAGTTATGACCGCGGTCATACCTTCTGCTTGCGGCTCGGTCGGCACGACCTGCGCAGATCCCACATGCCAGAACACGCCGTCCTGCCAGATCTTCGCGGTGCAGAGCGCGTTCCAGTAGGGGCCATGGTCCAGCGCCCGCACCAGCCTTTCCAGTTCCCGCGCGGGTCGCGAAAAATCGAGGATGCCATTCATCGCCGGACGGTCGGCAAGCGCATGAAGGCGGCGCTGTCCCGGGTCCTGCGGTCGGCGCTGCGGCGCCCCGGTCTCCAACTGTTCGACAAGATCACCGAAAGACTCTATCGCCGCCTCGAAACAGCGGGTGTTCAGCGTCAGCGCGGTATCCGCATCCGAAATGTCAAAGCCGCGCTGGATGAGGATGTCACCTTTGTCCACGCCCTCGGTCATCATGTGCCAGGTGATGCCGTGGCGGCTTTCACCCTCGATCAGGGCCCAGAGCGGTGCGTTCAGCCCTGCATGGCGCGGCAGCGGACCGTCGTGAAAGTTGACCGCACCCCGGGTGGGGCACGACAGCACATCCGGGCGCAGCATGTCGAGGTTCGCAATGCTCAGCAGCCAGTCGAACGGTGCGTCGGGCAAGCGCGCAGCCAGATCCGCCCCGGGCGCCAAGACGTGCAAGGCGCGACCCTGTGCCCAGTCGGCAATGTCACGATTGCGGGTCACGACAGCGGCGATGCGGTGGCCCCGGTCCAGCAGCTTTTCGCAACACTGCACCAGCAGGGATTCATTGCCGATCACGACACAGCTCAGAGGGGTCATCACGTTCACTCCACTTTTGCCTCGATCACACGGGGCGTGCGCCGCTGTGACGACCTGTCCGAAGCCGGGCCCCGAAACAGGGATCTGAGGTCATGTATCAGAAGACTGCGCAGAAATTGCGGCGGGTCGGCACGCGGCTTGCGCTGGATCAGCCGCCGCAACCGCCAGAGCGCCCCACCCGTACCATGCGCCAGCGTGGCAAGAACTGCATATCCGCGCCCGTAGTTCTTTGAAAAATAGTGCCAGCGGCTGTCGAACCAGTAGCCGGGCATGCATTTCCAGGTCTTCATGCCGGTCGAGACGGAACCGATATGGGCGACATGGCTGTCGCGGACATAATGCGTCTGGAACCCCGCCCGGGCGGCGCGCAGGCACAGGTCTGTTTCCTCGAAATACAGGAAAAAACGCTCGTCAAAAAGACCGATCCGGTCCAGCACCTCGCGGCGCATCATCAGCGACGCCCCGGCCAGCCAGTCCACCCGCTGCGTCACATCCGGCACCCCAATCGGCACCTTGTAGCCGTCAAGCAGGCGCGAGACGGGTCCGAACCGCATGGAACCTTCGAGTTCCGACAGCACGGATGGAAAGCGGAAGGCGGTCACATGCGGATAACTGTCGGGACCATGGATGTAGCTGCCCGCGAAACCGGCCTCTGGGTGGGCCGACAGGTGATCGACCAGGCGATGGATCGCCCCGGGGCCGGGAAAGGCGTCGGAATTCAGGATATAGACCAGATCCGGCGCGGTCCCGTCTTTCAGTCCCGCGCGGATGCCCACATTGTTGCCCGCGCCAAAGCCGCCGTTGTGCGGGCTTGCGATCAGGCGGATCGGCGCGCCCCGCGCCCAACCGGCGCGCAGCCCTTTGCGCAACGCTGCATAAGAGCCGTCCCGAGAATCGTTGTCGACCACCACGATCTCTCCGTTCAGCCCGTTCATTTCGCGCCATGCGGCCTTGACCGCCTGCAACGTCATGGCGGCGGTGCGGTAGTTCAGGATGACGGTCAGAAGCCGGGGAGCGCGTATCGTCATTCCGCCGCCCGGACCGGGAATTGCAGGATCTCGCCCCGGTGGGCGACCTGCGCCTCGGCGGTGACGATGGCTTCTTTCATCAGGCTTGCCAGTACGCGCACGTTGGGTTCCAGCACCATGCTGTCATGGGTGCCGGGAACCTCGTGCACCGTCACGTCCGGCACATACTGCCCCCAGTCGTTGTCGGGAAGGACATAGGCGCGCTGGCTGTCCACAAGCCGCCCCCCGGTCACCGTCCAGTGGCCGTGTTGCGGCGGACGGAACAGGGCAAGCCGACCTTCCCAGGGCCGCATCCCGTATTGCGCCACGGCGTTCAGGAAAGCCGCTTCGATCTCGGCGTTGTGAAAGCTGTGCGCCACATCGGTCTGGGCCGGGACAGAACGACGTTTGGCGATTTCCCAGGCAATGCGATTGCGCGCCCAGGTAAAGGGATAGGTCACGCCCTTGCGCCGGATTTCCTGCATCTGGATCACCAGCCGGTCCCTGCGCGTCAGTGGACGGCGCTGCGGCAAGGGCGTGTCAAGCAGCACGACAAGCGACACGGTATCGCCCATTGATTCAAGCTGATGGGCGATTTCATAGGCGGTGATGCCGCCACCGGAAAAGCCGCCCAGCAGGTAGGGACCGTCGGGCTGCACCTGCTTCATCTCGGTGATGTAGTCCGCTGCGGCCTCTTTCAGGGTCCGGTGCGGGGGTTCGTCACCATAAAGACCGCGGGCCTGAAGCCCGAAGAATGGCCGGTCCGCGCCCAGCAGATGCGCGAGGTGCCGCAGGTTCAGCACGTTGCCGAACATCCCCGCGACCAGGAAGAACGGCGTTCTGGGCCCGCCCTCGCCGTCGTGCATTGCGACGAGGTGTTTGAAACGGCGTTCCCGCGCAGTGAGCCTTGGGGTGCCGGCGGTGTCGGTGGCGTCGGAGGCGCCGGTCCGTTCGGCGATCAGGGCGGCGCATTTGCGGATGGTCGGCGCCTCGAACAGGATCGAGATCGGAAATTCGATGCGATATGCCTTTTTCACCATGGAAAACAGCCGCACCGCGATCAGGGAATGACCGCCCAGGTCGAAAAAGCTGTCCTCGACCCCCGGGGCCGAAACGCCCAGCAGATCCTGCCAGAAGCCGGCCAGCGTGCGTTCGATATCGGTTTCGGGCGCAACATAGTCGCCATCCAGTTGCGGGCGGTCGAACTTCTGTGTGTTGCCCACGGCGGCGGTGCTGGCGGCGGACTGCCGCGTGAGCGCGTCCAGATCCATCGACGACACCACCACCTGTTGCAATCCCAGCGACATCGCGCGGGCAAAGGCATCGGCCCCTTCGGACGGCAGGATGCCCTGGGACAGGTTGTGCTGCAAACGTTCCTCGGCCGGGGACAGCGGTTGCGCCTGCCCGGCGGCGGGCGCGTCGAATTCCACCTCGGACGCGGACAGGCGGGGGGCGGCGCGCAGCACGCCGCTGTAGGCCAGACGGCGGATCGAAAATCCCTCGATCTCGACCAGCACGGTTCCGTCGGGTGTGGCAAGGGTGATGTCAAAGCTGGCGCTTTCGCCGTCTTCGCGGTTGTCAATCGCACTGCGCACCCAGGACACGATGCGTGCGGGAAGCGGATGATACACCCGGACCCGGGCATAGGACACCGGCACCCAGAGATGCGTCGGGGTGTAGCCGGGGATCAGTTCCATCGCCCAGCCGGTGGCGATGTCCATCAGCGCGGGGTGCAGCAGATGCCCGGTGTCGCCCCGCGCGGCCATCGGCAGGGACAGATCGGCAATGCCCATGCCCTGCCCCAGCGCGCGGGTGTCCAGAACCCGCCAGCGCGGGCCAAAATTCAGGTGGACCTCCTGCGCGGTGCGCAGCTTGCCCCCGGCGGCGGCATGCTGGGTCGTGCCGCAAAGCCTGCGCAGGGCGGCCAGATCCAGCCGCGCGGGCTGGGCCAGCGGGATCAGGGCCAGAGTCGCCTCGGCTGTCAGCGCATGGCCGGGTCTGCCCTGATGGATGACATCGCCCAGCACGTCAAAGCCATACCCCTGATCAAGCCGTTTGAGCCGCACACGAATGTCGCGCGCGCCGCCCTGCGGCACGGTCAGCGGGCGGAGAAAGGTCAGATCGCGGATCTCGAACGCGCCGGTTTCGCGCTGCGCCTTCAGCGCATGGGCGGCCAGCGACAGATAGCCGGTGCCGGGCAGCAGCGCATCACCCTGCGCGGTACGGTGTTCGCCGATGATCCAGTCGGCCTCGGTGTAGCGGGCGGTGAACAGCCGGTTGCCAGAGGCGTCGAAGGTTGCCTGATCCAGCAGGGGCACACCCGCGTCGGTGACGGGGGCCTTCGGGGTCTCTCCTCTGCGGGCGGCGACGGCCTCGGCCGCCATGCCGACTTCGTTCCAGATTCCCCAGTTGATCGCCACGACGCGGGTCTTGCCCCCCGCCCGTGCCCGGGCAAAGGCGTTCAGGTATTCGTTGGCGGCGACGTAATCCACCTGCCCCGCCGGTGCGGTGACGGTCGAGGACGAGGCGAACAGCGCCATCCATTCAAGCGTGCCGTCCGGAAACAGTTGATCCAGCACCTCGGCACCGTGGATCTTGGGGGTAAAGACATCCTCGATCCCGGCGGGGGATTTGGTCAGCAGCGGCGCATCGGCGATCACGCCCGCGCCATGTATGACCGCGGTCATAAATCCAAAGGTTTCGGTCGCGCGGACAACCACACGGCGCATCTGGTCAAGGTTGCAGACATCGGCGGCGGCGGTCTGGACGGTTGCGCCCGCCTGTTCCAGCATCTGCACCGCGCGGATGCGCCGGGCGGTGGCGTCCTGAGGCGCGTGGCGGGCCAGATAGTCGGGCCAGTCCTTGCGCGCGGGCAGCGCGTGGCGCGCCACAAGGATCAGGTTTGCCCCCTCGGCCGCGAACCTTTGCGCGAGGGTCAGGCCGATGCCGCCGAATCCGCCAGTGATGAGGTAGGTGCCCTTTGTAAACACCGGCACTTGCGGCGCAGACAGACGCAGGGGGCGCATGGTACATTCGAACCGGCGGTCCCGCAGCGCGGCGATGCGGTCCGACGGTGTGGCAAGCAACTCTTCCAGCACCTGCTGGCAAAGTGCCGCCCGCGCTTTGTCTTGTGACTGCGCGGCCTGTGCGCGTCTCCAGAACGGCGCATCCGCCCGCTGCGGCAACACGATGTCCAGCGTCGAGACGGTGATGCCAGGCAGTTCGCGCGGGATCACGCGGGCGGGACCGGCGATGGTGGACTTGCCCGGATAGGGCAGCGGTTCGTCGCGGACCTGCGCCGCGCCGTTGGTGATCACACTCAGATGCAGCGGACGCGGCAAATTCTCGTCCGCGATGGACTGCGCGAGGAACAGCAGCGAATAGAAGCCCTGTTCCTGTACACGGTGGAAAAAGCTTGATCCCGGGCGGTGGGATTCGTCGCGCGTGACCATCCAGTAATGCGCGATGCGGGTGGGCACATGACCCCGCGCCTGCATGTCCTGCACCAAAAGGTCATAGCCTTCGCGCCCCCGTTCCGGCGCGATGACATAGCTGTCCTCGGACAGGCAGTTGAAGGTGTCGCCGCTGCGCACCTCGACCACGGAATGGCCTGCACTGCGCAGCAGAGCGGCGCAATCGACCGCTATTCCGGCATCGTCCATGAACATCAGCCATGTCTGCGGGTCGGCAGCGGCAAGGTCATGGGTCACGTCGATCTCGACCTCGGCGCTGCGGGGGCGCCAGACGGGTTGCCAGCCCCAGCCCGCGATATCGTCGCTGCGCATGATGTATTGCGGCGCGGTCGCGCCGGCCCCTTTGCCCGGCGCGATGAAATAGGGGGCGCGCTGAAAGGCATAGGTCGGCAGCGGCACACGGTTGCGCCGCGCGTCGACCCAGATCTGGGACCAGTCGATGTTCGCCCCCAGCGCCCAGAGCCTGCCCAGCGTTTCAAGATGATAACGGTCGTCGGCAATATCCTCTTCGGGGTGGCGCAGCGACGACAGCACCTGCTGACCCGGCACCGCTCCATGCTGGCGCGTCAGGGCCGACAGCGCCTTGCCCGGCCCCACCTCAAGGAAGATGCGGTTATCCTGCGCCAGCGTGCCGATGCAATCCGCGAACAGCACGGTGCCGCGCAGGTGGTCGAGCCAGTAATCGACGCTGGTGGCCTGCGCATCCGTCATCAGCAGTCCGGTGCGGTTCGATGTCAGCGGAATCTGCGGCGGGCTGAGGTCGATGGACAGCAGGTAGGCGCGGAAGTCGTGCAGGATCGGGTCCAGCATCCGGGAATGCGCGGCAATGTCGATGGGGATGCGGCGGCAGTCGATGTCATCGGCCCGCAGCCGCTGTTCCAGATCATCCAGCGCCGCCTGCGGACCAGAGGCCACGCTGAGTTCCGGCGCATTGACCGCCCCAAGATCCAGCGCATCGCCCAGCATCGGGCGCAGCTTGTCCGCAGGCAGGCCGACCGAAAGCATGCCGCCCGCAGGCACCGTGTCGAACAGCCGCCCGCGCAGATGGACAAGGCCGATGCAATCCTCAAAGGATATCACGCCCGCGACGCAGGCGGCGGTGTTTTCGCCCATGCTGTGCCCGGCAAGCGTCGTGGGCGTCACGCCCCAGCTGATCCAAAGCTGGGCCAGGGCGTATTCCACGATCATGATGAGGGGCAGTTGCAGCGACGGGCGGGTCAGCGCCGCATCGGCCCCTTGCCGATCCTGTTCAGAGGGCAGCCAGAGGGCGCGGATGTCGGTGTCGTCCATCTCGGACAGCACGCTAAGCCCGCGGTCCATCCAGTCTGCAAAGACCGGCTCTGTCTCGTAAAGATCGCGGGCCATGCCGGCGTATTGCGCGCCACCGCCGGGGAACAGGAACGCCACGTCGGGCGCGTTCAGTGCGGTGTGGGTATGGACACGGCGGGGGGTGTCATCGTCCAGAAGGCGGGCAGCCTGTTCGGCGGTTTCGGCCACGACGATGCGACGCTTTTCAAAGGCCCGGCGGCCCTGTTTCAGCGTATAGGCGACATCGGCCAGCGGTTGGTCGGGGTTGGCACGCAGATGGGCCGACAGGCGGCGGGCATTGTCATCCAGCGCCATCTTGCTGCGCCCCGACAGGGTCAGGATCTGGAACGGCCAGTCGCTGGGGTCCGACGCGGCGCGTTCTGGCGCCTCTTGCAGCACGGCATGGGCGTTGGTGCCGCCGACACCCAGGCTGTTCACCCCCGCCCGGCGCGGCCCGGTGCGGCGGGGCCAGTCGGACAGCCGGTCGTTCACGCGGAAGGGCGAGCCGTCAAAGGCAATCGCGGGGTTGGGCGCCTCGTACCCCAGGCTGGGCGGCATCTGGCGGTTGTGCAGGGCAAGGCTGGTCTTGATCAGGCTGGCGACACCGGCGGCGGTGTCGAGATGGCCGATGTTGGTCTTGACCGAACCGATGCGGCAGAAATCGGCGGCATCGGTGGTCTGCCGGAACGCCTGTGTCAGGGCGGCCACCTCGATCGGGTCACCAAGGTAGGTGCCGGTACCGTGACATTCGATGTAGTCAACGGTGTCGGCGGTGATGCCGGCCACCGCCTGCGCCTCGGCAATCGCTGCCGCCTGACCGTCGACCGAGGGTGCGAGGTATCCGGCCTTGGCCGCGCCGTCATTGTTGACCGCCGTGCCCTTGATCACCGCCCAGATGTGGTCGCCTTCCGCCACGGCATCCGCCAGGCGGCGCAGCACGACGACACCGGCACCGGAACCGAACACCGTGCCCTGCGCGCGATGGTCGAAGGCGTGGCATTGGCCGTCCGGCGACAGGATCTCGTTTTCCTTGTAAAGGTATCCCCGCCCCTGCGGCAGTTCGATGGTCACGCCCCCCGCCAGCGCCATGTCACATTCACCGTTCAGCAGCGCCTGACAGGCGTAATGCGTGGCGACCAGCGAGGTGGAACAGGCGGTCTGGAGGTTGATCGACGGGCCGTGGAGGTCAAAAACATGGCTCGCCCGGGTGGTCATGAAATCCTTGTCGTTGCCGGTGTGGCGCAGCAGAAACATGCCGGTATTGTCCACCAGATCCGGGTTCGAGCAGATGTTGAAATAGAAATAGCTGCCCATGCCACAGCCCGCGTACACCCCGACCGATCCATCAAAGCTGTCCGGAACGTGGCCCGCGTTTTCCAGCGCCTCCCAAGCGGTTTCGAGGAAATGGCGGTGCTGGGGGTCCATGATGGCCGCCTCTTTGGGCGAGAACCCGAAGAACTCGGCATCGAACAGTTCGAACCCGTCCAGCGGGGCCGCAAAGGGAACATAATTCTTGTGTCGGATCAGACCGGGGGATTCGCCAGAGTCGCGCAGTTCTTCCTCGGACAGGGGACGGATGGACGAGACGCCATCGCGCAGGTTGCGCCAGTATTCGGCGATGTTCGCAGCACCGGGCAGATGCGCGGCCATGCCGACAATGGCGATGTCCGTCCCGCTTTCCAGTGACTGATCCAGATCTGCCGACATACCCGTAAACCCTGCCTCGTAAACACCTGTTCGGATACATCTGAAATGGGGACGAAATGCGGCATATTTTAGTCATCGGGCCGCCCGGGCCCTATTTTCGAGGGAATCACCGCAGCACGGTTTCCAACCCTGTGGCAATAGCAGGCTGGGCCCGATTTGTCGCCGCAGACGACGGCGGAACGACCTAGACCGACGACTCGGCCAGTGCCATGATTGCGGGCCAGTTGGCCCAGAGCGCCCCCGCCGCCAGCAACATCGCCAGCAGAGCAAAGGCCAGATCATGCAGCGGGTCCCATGCCCCCATGCGGCGCGACAGCCAGACCACCACCGGATAGGCCAGAACGATGGCCACGCCCTGCGACACTACCGCACCGATGAGGCCGAACAGTTCAAGCCCGACCAGCAGGCAGGCGATCATCAGGGTGGACCGCGCGAAGGCCAGCACGAAAAAGCGCCGCGAATCGCCCGCCGCCAGCGCCGCCTGATCGTAGGTCAGCACCAGGATCTGCGGCATCTGCATGCAGGCCAGCAGCACGACGATCGCCCCGGCCGCACCATAGCGTTCATCATACATCAGGTCGACCAGCCAGACGCCCAGCGTGGCAAAGACGGCCACCAACAGCAGCAGCGCGCCGGTCACCACGCAGCGCATCTTGCGCAGTTCGGTGAAGTTTCGGTGGCTGTCGCTGGGGGGGCGTTCACGGTAGATCGGGATCAGCACCTTGCGGGTCGTCATGCCGCCCAGCAAAAGCGGAAAACTGGCAAGGAAATAGCCGATGTTGTAGACCCCGAACAGATCGAGCGGCAGATACTTGCCCATCACGATCTTGTCGCCCTGGCTGATGAAGAAGCCGCAGACCGTCGACAGGAAGATCCACTTGCCGAAGTTGATCAGTTCGTCCGCTGCCGCGCGTTCCCAGCGGAACCGGTTGTGCGCGCCCGGCAGGTAGCGGGTGTAAAGGATCAGTTGCACCGCCTGGCTGAGGATGCCGCTGAACACCAGCGCCCAGACCGATCCGGTGGCCCAGGCCAGCAGCACCGCACTGATCACGCCGGACAGTTGCACAAAGACATCCAGCAGCGTGACCCGCCCCAGCATCAGATGCCGGTTTGCCGTGTCGAGCCGCGTCGGGTTGAACCCGGCGATCAGCAGGGTAAGCCCGGAAACCGGCACGATCCACATCAGTCGCGGTTCGCCGTAGAACTGCGCCATCGGCCAGGCCAGCAGGCAGGCCACCGCCCAAAGGCAGCCCCCCCGCACCACCTGGATGCTCCAGGCGGTATCGAGGAAATCCCGGTCGTCGCCCCGCTTGCTTTGCATGATCGCGGGGGCGACACCGACATCGGAAAAGTTCATCAGCCCCTGCATCACCACCATGACAAGGGCCATCATGCCGAACGCCTCAGGGAACAGCAGACGGGTCAGCAGCAGGTTGGACGCCAGCCGCACCACCTGGCTGAAGCCGAAGCCTCCCAGCGTCAGAAAGGAACTGCGCAGGGCGCGGGCCGTGAGGGAAGAGCCGCTGAATTTGTTGATCAGCGTTGCGTTCATCGCCCACGGCTCCACCCGGCGGGACGTGCCGGGGACAGGCGGACCGCGGCAGCCACACCTGCGTAGACGGCAAACCCCGACGGGTCGCGCAGGGCAAGCGCGATCTTGCGCCACAGGGGAAACGGCGGCTTGTCATCGTTGCGCATCAGGCGCGGATACCGCGCCGCCACCTCGTTCACGCCGCTGTTCTGGCGCCGCCGCACGCGCACCAGGTTGCCCCAGCCTTCGACGAGGGGCCAGTCATAGGAGGCGTCCACACCGACCCGTTCGCCGGGGGCAAAGTTCAGCCGCGCGAATGTGTCGTCCGATATGATGTCGGGCCAGTCACCGAACCGCGCGCGTCCCGCGGCGTTCAGCGCGAACAGGCCGCAGCCGGGCACGCCATGCGTCATGAAGGGCACCCGGGCATAGATCCGGGCATAGGCCCGGCTGACGCGCGAGGCGGGGCGCGGGATGCGGACCTGCCCGCTGGCATAACGCGGGGCGTCAAGGTTCAGCGCGGCATGCAGTTCCGGCAGGACACGTGCCCCCAGCAGCACATCGGCGTCGAGATAGACCCGGATGCCGGCCCGCGCGGCGGCATCGGCGGCGTTCAGCGCCCCCAGCTTGTCACCTTCGGCACGTTCGATCACCCGCAGGCAACACTGGCGTCCGGCAAGGACCGGCGCAAGGTCGCGCGCCACCCCGGCGGTATCGTCGCGACAGCCGTTGGCCACCACGATCACCTCGAACGGGGCGTCCCAGTCGGTTGCGGCGATGGCGCCAAGGCAGGCGCCGATCAGCCCCTCTTCGTTGCTGGCGGGCAGGAGAACGGACACCGCCGGGACGCCGCCAGAGCGGGATTTATCCATGGATCGTACCAAACAGGCCACACATTCTAAAAAACCACCCCATCCTGACCGTGGCAGTGCCACCAAACTATGGCCAAATCGTGAAATCGTCTAAAATTTGGCACCATATGTCGTGCTGCTGCGACAGGTAAATCATCAGAGGCCGACGGTTTGGGACATCCTTTGCGGATCGGGTATCTTGTGCCGCAATTTCCGGGACAGACCCACATCTTTTTCTGGCGCGAAATCAAGGCGCTCGAGGCGCTGGGGCACCATGTCGAAATCCTGTCGACCACGCTGCCGCCCCAAAGGCTCATGTCGCACGGCTGGACCGCCGAGGCGGTGGCCCGGACGACCTATCTGGGCAAGCCGGACGTGCTTGCCGCGCTGGGCGCGCTGGCCCGGCTGTTGCCGCGCGGCCTGCCGCTGTGGATGGCGGGGGGCGGTTTCGAATTCTCCCGGGACGTGACGCTGACCCTGTCGGCGGCGCAACAACTGCTGAACCATGCCCGCGCGCAGGGGCTGGACCACATCCATGTTCATTCCTGCGGGCGGGCAGCGGTCATTGCGGCGCTGGCCCGGCGCATGGGCGGGCCGCCCTATTCGCTGACCCTGCACGGGCCACTTTCGGATTACGGCCCCGGCCAGCGGTTCAAATGGCGCGGCGCCGCCTTTGCGACGATCATCACGCGGCAGCTATTTGATGCCGTTCAGGACGAACTGGCAGGGGCGCTGCCCGAACGCCTGCCGGTGCAGCCGATGGGTGTCGACATCAACGAATTGCGCCGCCCCGGTCCCTATGTGCCCGCCAGCCATGGCAAACCGATCCGGGTGTTCAGCTGCGGGCGGCTCAACCAGGTCAAGGGCCATCAGGACCTGATGCAGGCGATCCGGCTGCTGCTGGATCAGGGGGTGGACGTGCGGCTGGAAATCGCCGGCGAGGACGGTCTTGGCGGCACCGGATACCGGCACGTTCTGGAAAAGACGCTCAAGGATCTGCACCTGCGCGACCATGTGAAGCTGCTGGGCGCGATTGGTGCCGATGCCGTGCGCGACCGGCTGTTTGAATCCCATGTCTTCGCGCTGGCCAGTTGGCACGAGCCGCTGGGCGTGGCCTACATGGAAGCGATGGCCTGCGGGGTCCCGACCATCGGCACCGAAGCGGGCGGAGTGACGGAACTGATCGTCGATGGCGTGTCGGGCAGGCTGGTGCCGCCGCGCAATCCGCGGGTGATGGCGCAGGCGATCCGCGATCTGGCCAACGATCCCGAGGCCGCGCTGCGGCTTTCTGCCGGGGGCCGCGCCCGAGTCGAGGCGCAGTTCACGTCGCAGGCCGGGGCCGCGACCCTTGCGAACGAGATTTCCCGCCTGACCGATGCCCGGGCCGATGCGGGGACGACGGACATCACAGCGCGCCAGGTCTGAGCGCGCCGTCAAAGTCCAGCGTTTCGATGCTGAACAGTGTCACTTTTCCCGCCGGTCCGCTGGCGATTGTGCGGGGTCCGTCCAGAGTGATCACATAATCCGCCTCGAGTCCGGGCAGGATTGCACGGTCCCGACCGGGGCCACCGTTCACGTGATCGTCGCCCCCGGCGGTCACGAACGTGTCGTCGCCCGGACCACCGATCAGGATATCTTCTTGTGCCGTGCCACTGACCCGGCCCGCCGTTTCGGTGCGCGCCAGCACGCCGTCGGCAAACGCGGCGGGGTCGCGGTCTTCCCAGTCCTGTGGCCCGGTGGCGTTGTAGGCCATCAGCGCGTCCCAGCGCGAAGTGGCGTCGTCGAGGTGGCGCAGCGCGCCCCAACTTCCCCAGCGCCCGGGGGCCGCCACGTCCACGAAGGCGTTGAACAGGTGCCCTCCCGCTGCGGACCACCCCGCCAGAAGTTCGTCATAGAGCGCGGCCATCTGTGGCGTGTAGTTCAGCATCGTGAAAAAGTCGGTCAGGCGGGCGTCGTCCACGGCATCGCCCTGTGCGGCGACATGACTACCGCCTTCGTACATGATCAGGGTCAGTCCGGCCTGTCGGGCGACCCTGGCGTGATGGGGCCAGACATTGGTCTGAAGGTCGCGTACTGAACCGTCGCGCAGGGCGGCGATCACCGGCGCGATGGCGTCGTCAAAGCGGTGGGCGCGGACATGTTCCCGCAGCGCCACCCGCCGCAACCCCTGCGCCGTGCCGTCCTGCGTGGCCTGTGCTTCGGACGTATCCAGCCAGTCGCGCACGCGGTCGGCGGATTCCACTCCTCCGATCTCGTGGCCAAAATAGCCGCTGACCGCATAGGCATCAAAGCTGTCCTGCGGCAGATGGCCAAGCTCTGGAACGGCCAGCGGCGCCTGAAGGATCGACTCTTCCAGCCCCGGCCAGCCGGTATGGGTCGCAACGATGCGCACCAGCCGGTCGGAAGCCGTGTCGCCATAAACCGCGGTCCACAGGTCCATCACCTGCGCCGCGCGCAAGCCGTAGAACTGCATCCAGCCGGTTTCGTTTTCGCCCCAGTGGTCGACGGCCTGCGCACCGGCCCAATGCGCCTGAGGAAAGATGAAGTTCCAGACCTCGTTGGAGTATTCGACATGGGCCTTCAGCCGTGGGTCAAGCGTGTCGCGGACCTGTTGCGCGAAGGCACTGACATAAGCGTCGTCGGCCATGTGCGGCATGGTGAACCACGGATCGGCGCCGATCTGGTTCGCCAGCGCCACCATCACCGACAGCGGCGCCCCGCGTGCGACATAAGTGTAATCGCTGGCAAGCGCCCGGTCGTCCCATGTCTGGACGAGTGAACCGTTGGTGAACATCCAGTCCATGAACCGCAGGGCGCGCAGGTCCTTTATCCGCGCGATCCAGTCGGGGTTGAAGATCACGCCGGCCTCGTGAAGCGGCACACGGTCCTGACGCAGGATGCGGATGTTGCGGATCGGGTCGGATTCGTCGATGGCCGAAAACGAGACGCCGACAAGCCCGTCGCCCGGTGTGTAGCGAAAGGTGATGCGCCCCGGCGTGGTGTGGACGCGGCTGGCGCGGCCCGTCAGGGTCACATCGGCCCTGCCGTCGTGGGTCAGCACATAGTCGCCGCGCAGCGAGGTCGCGGCCTCGGGCTGGTCGGTCAGCAGGATCGCCTCGATCCGGTCGACGCCGGGCGGTATCCGCAGCGGCCAGCCTTCGGGTGAAAGATGACCATCGGCGCGCATCTGATCTGCATCCATGCCGCCCCACTGGCCGGGCAGATGCCCGATCCAGGGCCGCGCCGTCTTCATCAGGTCAAGAAAGGGGTGCTGGGTGGACCAGTCCGCGATGCCGTTCAGGCCCATGGCAAGGGCAGGAAGACGATTGCCGGGGTTTGAATCGGGCCGGGCAGGTTGTTCGGACGGCTGCACGCCAGGGTCGGCGGGCGGCGCGGGCTGTGCGATGCCATCGGGCGATTCGGGCCCGGCGGCCATGCGGGTGCCAGGGGTCGCGGCCTGACCCAGCGTGGGTGCGATGACATCCCAGATCTGGCGGCGCAGCGTTTCGTATTCCTTTGCAATCATGGGGTGCAGGTCGTCGGGCACCGCAAACCCCTGTGGCGGCGGCGCCTCGTAGACACCCGCATAGGTCACCATCGCCGCAAGGAAATAAAGGTTGGCGGTGCCGTGCGGCGCGTCGTCGGAATAAAAGACGGTTGCGTTCAGTCCGGACAGCGGACCCGAGCCGAGCAGCATGGACAGCGTCGAGGACACCGGCAAAAGGGTGATGTCCATGCCGGGCAGGTCAGCAGACAATTGCGCGGCATAATCCGCGTACCAGTCCCGATAGTCCCCCTGGTTGAAGGCATGATACCGGGCCAGTTCGCGCGCCGTGGGGGGAAAGCTGCGGATGCGCCCAGCCATGTCCGACCAGCCTTCGTACAGCAGAATCCGGGCCTGCGGCGCGGCAGCGTCGACCCATCCAAGCAGGTCGCGCGTGGCCGACACCGGCGAGGTTCCTTCAGGGTTGTCGCCGTCATAGGGCCGTTCAGGCCCCTGATACTGGATGAAGTTCGTCGGGTTGATCAGCACCGTGTCGATTCCGGCCCCGGCAAAATCACGCCCGCGCGGGATTGCGCCCGGCACCCCCGGAATGTCCCAGTTCGGCGCGGGCGGCAGGGCACGGGTAAAATCGCGCAGGGTGCCCCACTGGCCGTTGACGGCAAGCCTGCGGTCATCGGCCAAGGCCAGCGCGTGCAGCCAGTGCGGAACGTTTGTCCCCCGCCCGCCATCAAGGTGATGCACGAGGCTGTTGGCGAACATGTAGATGCGCGCCGTGTCGCGCGGCTGCGCCCCGCCGGTTCCGGCGGACAGCGACAGAAAGGCAAGGGCAATCGTGAACAATCGGACAAGTCGCATGGGTGACCCTTTCTGAGGCGTCCTGCCCGCAACATATGTAACCAACCGTCAAACGCTCAAGAAAATCGCGGTCAGCGTTGCCGAAACGGAAACAGCCCGGCAGATTTCCACCGGGCTGTTTCCTGGATCGCGGGACAGGGGGTCAACGGTCGTCGAAGCTTTCTTCATCCGAGGCATCGGTGGCCAGACGGGTGTCCACCCTGTTCTTTGTGGTGTCGGCGTTTTGCGGCGTGTCGGGTTTGTCCGGGATGTCGGGCGTATCGCGCTTTTCTACCTCGACCGTTTCGGCGTCCGCGACGCGGATCGGCTGCGTCGTGCCATCCTTGGCCTCGCCAAAGTAGATGGTCTGGTGCGGGAACGGGATCTCGATCCCGCGCTCGTCGAAGATACGCTTGAGGATGCCGTTGTAGACCCGCCCGACGCCCCACTGGCTGCCCGGCAGGGTCTTGATCCTCGCGCGGCACACCACCGCGCTGTCGCCGAACGAATTCAGGCCGAACCATTCCAGATCGCCGGTGATCAGGGGCGCCTGATCGGGCATCGCGCGCAGTTCGTCGAAACCGTCAAGCATGGCCTGCTTTACCTCGTCGATACTTTCGCGGTAGGCGACGCCCATGTCGCACACGAAGTACGAGAATTCGCGGGTGTAGTTGCTGACCATGTCCACGGACGAAAACGGGATGATGTGGAACACCCCGTCCAGATCGCGCAGGGACACCGACCGCACGGTCAGCTTTTCCACGCCGCCGGTGGTGCCGCCCACAGTGATCACGTCACCGACGTTGATCGCATTCTCGAACTGGATGAAGATGCCGGTGATGATGTCCTGCACCATCTTCTGCGCGCCAAAGCCGATGGCCAGGCCCAGCACCCCGGCAGAGGCCAGAAGCGGCCCTATGTTCAGGCCGATCTCGGCCAGGCAGAACATCACGGTGAGGACGATGATCACGATGGTCGCGGCGTTGCGCAGCAGGCTGAGCAGAGTGGTTTCCCGCGACGTGGGGATCGAGCCGAAATCCGGGTTGAGCCGGAAATCGACCCAGGAGGTCATCGCCAGCCAGATCGCATAGGCGACCAGAAGCACGAAGAAAACCGATATCACGATGCCGGTCAAGGTCAGGCCGAACTGGCTTTCCATCCAGCCGCGCAGGCGGATAAGGCCGATGGTGTCGAAGATGAACAGCACCACAAGCAGCCCCACGAAATAGCGCATCAGCAGCAGGATGCGCGGCACAAAGCGGTTCAGCCGAGGTTGCAGCAGCGGCAGCTTGCGCGACAGATCCTCGGGGAGGTAGATGCCGCTGGCAATGGCGCGGGTGATCATGCCGGTGATCAGCGACGCCAGAAGGACCGCCAGCGCAATCTTGCCCGAGGCGGCAAGATAGTTCGACACCACCTCTGTCGGCTGGCTCATCACCACGATGAACATGAACCCAAGGTAGGCCAGCGCGAACCAGTGCCAGTGCCGCGCGACCGATCCCAGCGCGCCCTGTATCTTGAGCTCGGCCACGTCGATGGCGTCTGGCGCGTCGCTGGTCGTCTCACCCTCGGGGCCGGGGTCGGCGGCGACCACAGGCGGCCTCATACGATCCTGAAGCCAGCGCGCGACGCTGGCGCGGTGCATCACCACCGAAGCGATAAGGCAAAGCAGCACGATCACCGACAGCAGCGCAGATACCGCGACACCGGCCGCGACAGAGGCGCTCTGGTTCACGATGGGCACGATCAGCAACTGACCATACCCGAGGATGGAGACGACGACGTTCACCAGCCGGTTCAGGTGCCGCGCGGCACTGTTGCTGATCGGGATCATCCGCAGGCCGCTGGAAGAGGGCGACACCACGCTGCGCATCGCGACCTTGACCATCTCGACCAGCAGGAAGGCGTTGAGGTACAGCGTCTGGCGGAAATCGATCTGGCCGAATTCGCCAAAGAAAAAGGTCGTCACCGCATAACCGATGGCCCAGGCGACGACGACCGTCAGCGCGTCGATAAGGACCGATCCGACAAACCGCAGGATGCGCCCGACAAAGGAACCGTTCTGTGCGCGCTTTCCCAGCCGCTTGAACGTCGGGATCGTCAAGGTGCGCAGCACGACGAACACCGCCACGGTCAGCACGATCACGATCAGAAGGCTTTGCCCCGCTTCGAGAAGGACGGCGATTTCCCCGCCCTGAAACCCATCGAACACGCTGCCGGTGCCTTGCAAGCTGGTCCAGGCGGTCATCGCCTGGTCCGCCACCCGTTCGGCCACATCCTGCGTGATCAGGGCGATGCGGCCGCCCAGCGAAACGATGCCTTCCTCGAACGAGGTGCCGGCGGGCTCGCCCGCGCCATCGGTCGCCGCGTCGGCTTCGGCGCCTGCGTCGGTGCCGGAGACGCGTTTTTCAAGCTCGGTTATCAGCGCAGTTCGGGCGGCATCGTCCTTGAGAACCTCCAGCAGGCTCTGCAGCGGATCACCCGCCGCATCACTGTCGGGAGCCTGTTGCGAAGCGCTGTCGGTCGAGGGCAGGATTTGTGCCAGAGCGGGTTGCGCGACGGACATCCAGAGGCTGATGCCGAGAATAAAAACCAAAAGCCCGCACAGCGCTGCGGACAGTAAACGATTCAAAAATTGCACCGGATCGGCCTCTTTATCTGGACTGCGCATCCAATGCGCAACATCTGGACTGCGCATCCAATGCGCACGCGCGACCGGGCCGGTCGGTTTCCAGGACAGTGCAAGAAACACACCGACCCGCCCGGAATTCACGACCGGACCTATCCTGCCTTACCCTTGACGGCAACCCGTGCTACGGAACGCCAATCACGTGCTCCTGCATAGGCCACATGTATTCAGATGCCCTTAAATCCTGACATGACAATAGAAATCACGGCCAATGACCCTGCAACTCGCTTGGTCATGCGGGGAGCGTTTACCATCGCGAATGTGACGGAAGTTGAACGTCAACTGGTCACTATAAACACGGAGTCGCCGGTCCACGCGGAACTTGGCGGGATCGATCGGATCGATACATCGGGGGCCTGGGTGCTTGCCACCTTGCGCAAGCGGCTTGAACTGGCCGGGCAAAGCCTTGAGATCAGCGGCGCATCCGAGCAGGTCGAAAGCCTGCTGCACACGGTGGCCGACGCCCTGCCCGAACAGGACACCGTGGAAGTGGAGCGCATCACGCTGACCGACCGGGTCGAGGCGGTGGGGCGCTCCGTTACCCGTTCGACGCTGTTCCTGTTCGCATTGACTGGATATCTTGGGCTGTTTCTGGCGCAGCTTGCGCGGGCGGTACGCCACCCGTCCGAATTCCGCATGACCGCGCTGGTGCATCACTGCGAGGATGTCGGCCTGCGGGCGGTGCCCATCGTGGCGCTGATGTCCTTTCTGATCGGGGTCGTGCTGGCCTTTCAGGGATCGACTCAGTTGCGCCAGTTCGGGGCCGAGGTTTTTGTGGTGGACCTGCTCGCCATTTCGATCCTGCGCGAACTTGGCATCCTGCTGACCTCGATCATCGTGGCAGGGCGCACCGCCTCGGCCTTTACCGCCGCCATCGGGTCGATGAAGATGCGCGAAGAGATCGACGCCATGCGCACGCTTGGCCTTGATCCCGCGATGACGCTTTTTGTGCCACGTATCCTGGCGCTGATCCTGATGCTGCCGATCCTTGGCCTTGTGGCCAACGTCATGGGACTTTTCGGCGGCGGTCTCATGGCATGGATCGACCTGGGAATCTCGCCGGCGATGTTCATCACGCGGCTGGTCGAAGGCACCGATGTCAGTCACGTGCTGGTCGGCATGATCAAGGCGCCGGTCTTTGCCATCATCATCGGCGTGGTCGGCTGCCATGCCGGGATGCAGGTGCAGAGCAATGCGGAATCGCTAGGGCGCATGACATCGAATGCGGTGGTCACGGCGATCTTTGCGGTGATCGTGGCGGATGCCGTGTTTTCCATCTTCTTCGCGCAGATCGGGTTCTGACCATGACCGAGTCTGCAGAAAAAGAGGTCGTGATCCGCCTGCGTGGTATCCGCAACCAGTTCGGCAGACATGTGGTGCACGACAATCTGGATCTGGATGTCTATCGGGGCGAGATCCTGGGCGTGGTCGGCGGGTCCGGCACCGGCAAATCCGTGCTGCTGCGCACCATCTGCGGATTGCAGATCCCGCAGGCGGGCACAATCGACGTTATGGGTACGGATGTACGCGCCGCTGACGAAGATACCCGCGTCGCGCTGGAACGCCGCTGGGGCGTGATGTTCCAGGACGGGGCGCTGTTTTCGTCGCTGAACGTGCGCGAGAACGTCGAGGTGCCGATGCGCGCGGTCGAGGGTCTGGACCCCGGGCTGCGCAGCCGACTGGCCGATCTCAAGGTGTCGATGGTCGGATTGCCCTACAATGCGGGTGACAAGTTCCCCTCGGAACTGTCGGGCGGGATGCGCAAGCGTGCGGGGCTGGCGCGGGCGCTGTCGCTGGACCCGGAACTGCTTTTCCTTGACGAGCCGACAGCCGGGCTTGATCCTATCGGTGCAGCGGACTTCGACACGCTCATCCGGGGATTGAGCCGATCTTTGGGTCTGACGGTCTTTCTGGTGACCCATGACCTTGACACCCTGCATGCGACCTGCGACCGCATTGCAGTGCTGGCCGAACAGAAAGTGCTGGTGACCGGCACCATGAAGGACATGCTGAAAGTGGATCATCCCTGGGTGCACGAGTATTTTCACGGGCCACGCGCCCGGGCCGCAGACGGCTCGGCCGCCGGGACGGGCTGAGCCATGGAAACCCGCGCCAACTATCTACTCATCGGGGCTTTCACCATTGCCGGGCTTGTCGGCATAATCGGGTTCCTTGTGTGGTTCGCGCAGGTCGAACTGGACCGGCAGTTTGCCTATTATGACGTGGCCTTTCCCACTGTCGCGGGCCTTTCGAACGCATCCGATGTGCGCTTCAGCGGGCTTCCGGTCGGTCAGGTGGTCGATGTCCGCCTGTCGCCGGACGACGATGGTACCATCACCGTGCGGGTCGAGGTCGATGCCAATACGCCCGTCCGCACCGACAGCGTTGCCACCATCGAAAGCCAGGGCGTGACGGGCGTGTCCTATGTCGGCATCAGCGCCGGTTCGCCGGATGCCCCGCTACTGGACCCCGCGCCCGGCGAGGTGCCCGAAATCCCGCCCGGTCGTTCGGTTCTTCAGACCCTGTCCGAAGACGCACCGCAGATCCTTGAGGAATCGCTGAAGGTCGTTCAGGGCCTCGGCGCGATCCTGAACGGCGAGAACCAGGACCGCATCGGTTCCATCCTGCGCAACGTCGAAGCCGCATCCGAGGATTTCTCGACCACCTTGCAAAGCTTTTCCGACGTGACAGAGTCGGTTTCGGGTTTTGCCGAACAGATCGACCGCTTCAACTCCACACTCGAGACGCTGACCGGCGAAGCCGCGCAGGTGCTGAGCACGGCTGACACCACCTTGAGTTCGATCGCGGAACTGTCCGAGCAGGCCAAGATATTTCTGGCGGACGGGTCGGAAACGCTGGACGCGGCGACCGGGACGCTGACCACTGCCGATGCCTATCTGGGCACCGATCTGCCGACCCTCACGTCGGAACTGACACTGACGGTAACGGACCTGCGTGGCCAGGTTGCACAGGTGCGCGCGGATGCAAGCCGGACACTGGACACCTTCAACGACACCGGCCTGGCCGCCACCGCCCGTCTGAACGAAGCCCGCAAGATCCTGAGCGACACCGAGACGATGATCGCCAATCTGGAACTGACGCTTGTGAAGATGGACGAGGCCACCGTGAGCTTCGAAGAACTGATGGAACAGGACGGCGCCGAGCTGATCGCGGAAACGCGGGTGATGATCAGCGACGCAACCCGCGCGGTGCGCACGATCGGCACCGTGACCGAGACGGACCTGCCAGCCATCTTCGCCGACATCCGCACTGCGGCCGAGACGGCCAACCGGGTGATCGGCACGGTGGGCGACGACCTGTCCGGCGCATCGGGGCGGATCGATACGCTGACGGCGTCGGCGGATGTGACCCTGAACACCGTGACCGAGACCTTTGCCAATGCCAACCAGACCCTGACGGCCGTCAATTCCGCGCTGGCCGTGGGCGAGGAAGCCCTGGGCGCGGCGCAGCGGGCCTTTGAGGGTGCTGACCGGGTAATCAACGACGACATATCGGGCATCACCGCCGATCTGCGTGTCGCCATCGGAAACCTGAACGGTGCGATCAATCAGGTGTCGGCGGATATTCCGGCGGTCTCTTCCGATCTGCGCGCGGCGGCGGTTGCTGCGGAACAGACCTTTGCGGAACTTCAGCGGATCGTGACGTCATCGGGCGGCGCAGTGACGGATTTTGCCACCAACGGCCTGCCGCTTTACAGCCGCCTCGGGCAGGAGACGCGGACGCTGATCGACAATCTCAACCGGCTTACCACCAGCATCCAGCGCGACCCTGCCCGGTTCTTGCTGAACAAGTCTACCCCGGAATTCAGACGATGAGGTCCAGAATGACACGCCATTTGCCGATCCTGCGCGCCGCGACGCTTGTTCTGTCCCTGCTTGGGCTGACAGGGTGTTCGGCCCTGTCCGCGCTGACGGATGCGACGACGCCGCTGGAGGTCTATGAATTGCGCGCCCCCGGCGACCTGCCGGTATCGCGTGGCACGCCCCTGCCTGTGGCGGTCACGATCGAGACGCCCACCACCAGCGGCGCCTTGCAGACCGACCGCATCATGATCCGCCCCGACCCCTATCAGGCGCAATACCTGCCCGAGGTTCGCTGGAGCGAGGAACTGCCGGTGATGGTGCAGACGCTGATGCTTCGGTCGCTCGAGTCGACGCAGGCGCTGACCTATGTCGGTCGCACGCCGCTGGGCGCGGACAGCGCTTATGCCGTCGTGACCGAGGTCACGGATTTTCAGGCCGAGTCGGCAGGCGAGGGCCAGCCGGTCACGGTGCGGCTGCGGATGCGCACCAGCATCGTGCGCGAAAGCGACGTTCAGATCGTGGCGGCGCGCACATTTGGCGCCACGGCGCAGTCACCCGAGACCGATGTCGCCAACCTGGTGCGTGCCTTTGACTCCGCCAGCAACGTGATGATGCGGGATTTTGCCCTTTGGGTCACCGCAACACTTGGGCGGCGGCTTTAAGCCTGTTGCGTTCAATCGGAAACAAGATGGATCGAAACGCGCGTTCGAGCAAAAGCGAGAGGCAGCGCGTTTTGAATCCAGTCTGACGCAAATCGCCCCAGCATACCGCTCAGGCGGTAAGCCGGACCGGCGCCTGCGCCATGGCGGGCCGGGATTTGGGCCAGTCGATCAGGATCACGGCGCAGCCTTCGATCCGCGCGGCGGCAAGGGTGGCCACCAGCGCGCCGACGGTGGTCGCAACGAACCGCTCGCCGGATTGGGTGACCTTCACGGCGACGGTCACAGGCAGGTCCGCAGGCATTCCATTCGCCTGCAGAGACGCGACAATCTCTTTCGCATGGCCCACCGACATGTAAAAGGCCAGCGCGGTGCCGGGGCGCGCGTGCTGCTGCCAGTCCGGCGCGGCATCGCCGTCCCGGCACTGTCCGGTGGTCAGGATCAGGGTATCCGTCTGGCCCCGATGGGTCAGCGAGCGCCCCATGGCAGCGGCCGCGCCAGACACCGCGGTGACCCCGGGCACGATTTCGATGGGGATCCCGGCGGCATGCGCGGCGTCCAGTTCTTCTGTCGCGCGGCCAAAGATCGCCGGGTCGCCGGATTTCAGCCGCACCACACGGCGGCCTTTCAGCGCCTCGGCCACGATCAGGGCGCTGATCTTTTCCTGCGGCCATGCGGTCGCGCCCACCACCTTGCCCACGAACACCCGCTCCGCATCGCGGCGCGCCAGTTCCAGCACGGCAGGATCGACCAGCCGGTCGTAAAAGATGACATCCGCCTCTTGCAGACGCTCGACCGCGCGAAGGGTCAGCAAGTCGCGCGCACCTGGCCCGGCACCGACCAGCGCGATCTGGCCCTGCCGGGCTGCCATCGGCGCGCCGCCACCCAAGATGGCACTCTTGAGAAGTTGCGCCGCTTCGCGTTCCGCCCCGCGCTTGTGGCTTTGCCACGGAGCATCATGGAACGCCCAGCGCCAGAAGGCACGGCGCCGGTCACGCGGGACACGGGCCGTGACCTGACCCCGCAGTCGCCCGGCAAGGGCCGCAAATGCGCCCAGCCGGGGGTCGAGCTGCTGCTCGATCCGGGTCTTGATGGCACGGGCCAGCACCGGCGCCGTGCCTTCGGTCCCGATGGCTACGACCACCGGATCGCGGTCCACGATCGACGGCGTGGTGATGTCGCACAAGGCGGGCTGGTCGACCACGTTCACCGGCACACGCGCCACTTGCGCCAGCCCATGCAATGCAGCGTCAAGCCCCGGGCAACCGGTCGCGACAAAGGCCATGGCGGCGCCTTTGAAATCCTGCGGGGTGATGGGGCCGGGCTGGTGCATGGCGCGGCCTGCGGCCACCAGCGCCTGCAATTCGGGTTCGAGCGTTTCGGCCAGCAGGATCAGCCGGGCGTCGGTCTTGAGCAGGAGCCGCGCCTTTTGCGCCGCCTGTTCGCCTCCGCCTGCGATGATGACGCGGCGGCCGGTTGTGCGGATGAACATGGGAAAGCTTTTCATGGGCCGGGTTCCTTTCAGGCGGCGCGGCTGCGGTGGCGGTTGGACCATAGTTCAAGCGCCGTCTGTTCGGAGTCCGCCACCCCCAGCGTGTCAAGCGCCAGAGCGGCGGTGCCGGTGACGATGTGCCGGGCAAAATCGTCCTGCAACGTGCCGTTCCACAGGGCCGTCAGGCGCGCAGGATCTTGGGCACCGTCGTTCAGGCGGCGGGTGTCGGGCAGCAGGGCGTCGAAGGGCCGTTCCCAGCGGGCGGCGGCGCGCAGCCCGTATGCGGCGACACCCTTGCAGGGGTGGCGTTCGAATTCGCCGCCTCCTCCCTTGATGATGGTCAGCGCCCGCTGTCCCAAAAGCACCCCTGCATCGGCCTGAAGGTCGCGGTAGGGGGGATGAAACACCCCCTGAACGCCCGCACTCGCCCCAGCCGGATTGAGCACGCGCAGAACGGTGTTGATGCAGGACCGCAGGCCCAGCACATCCCGCAATTGCAGCAGGGAGAGCAATTGCGGCGCAAAACCTTCCAGCGGAAGATAGGCAATTCCATCGCGTCGCAGCACATCCGCCACCGTTGCGGCGGTGGTCATCGCGACCCCTGCATGGGACAGCGCACCCCGGACCGAGGCGTGTTCCTGCTGGTGCGTGTTCCAGCCGTGCAGCAGCACCGGATGCCCGGCCTGCGCCACAAGGCGCGCGGCCAGCAGGAACCACGGCAAACCGCGCGTGCGCCCGGCGGCGTAGCTGGGCCAGTCAAGCGCCGGTTGCGGCAGGGTCGGCATCCGCCCGCGGGCGGCAGTCACGAAACCTGCGATCTCGTCCGGCGTTTCGCCTTTCATCCGCAGCAGCATCAGCATGGCGCCCACTGCTTCGGGCGCGGCGTCGCCGTTGAGGATCAGGCGCATCGCCTCCTCCGCCTCGTCAAAAGTGAGGGAACGGGACCGGCCCGGGCCACGGCCAAGGATGCGGACGAAAGGTGCAAGGCTCATTCTGCGGCCTCCTGTATCCTGGCCCGCGCCAGAAGCGCGGTCAGTTCCGGACGGCAAGAGCCGCAATTTGTGCCCGCCTGAAGCGCTGCACCGATCTGGCCGACCGAGGTCATGGCCTGCGCTTCGATCGCGGCAAGCAGGGTGTTCACCCCGACGCCGAAGCAGGAACAGACGATCGGGCCGGGATCGGGCCGGTCGGCGGGGCTTTGTCCGGTCAGGACGCACTGAACGTCGGTGCCGGGCAGGGTCACGAGATGGTCGCGCATCACCGCCACCGGTTCCCGGGCGACAAACAGCGCCCCAAGCAGCCGGTCACCGCGATGAAAGGCCAGCCGGGCCATGCCCCGGCCCGCGTCCTGCACCATCTGGAGGGTGGCATCGGGACAGTTGAACAGGTCGCGGGCATAACGCTCCCAGTCGGAGGGGGTGCCAAGCGCCGCCAGTTCAAGCCGCCAGCCACCCGGCGTGCGGGCCAGGGCCCAATAGTCCGCCGCAGGCGTCATCGGGGCCGAAGAAACGGCAAACCCGTACCAGTCCGCCCGAAACGGGGTAAGCGCAACACCAGCTGCCTTGCTGTCGGGCTGGCCCGAAACCGGGTCCACCACATCGGGTACAACCGCGTCGATCCGCGCCGATGGTGCCGTGTCGCTGGTCCAGTGCATCGGGGCAAAGACCTCTCCTGGGCGGACGCGGTCGGTGATCAGGGTGCGCAGGATAGCCGAACCAACCGGGCTGGTCACCTGCACCAGAGAGGCCGGGCCAAGGCCGGTACGGGCCGCATCATCGCGGTGAATTTCAAGGAACGGTTCGGCCAGATGCGCGGACAGGCGCGGCGACAGCGCGGTGCGGGTCATGGTGTGCCACTGGTCACGGACGCGCCCGGTGTTGAGCCGGAATGGAAATCGCGGGCCAGAGCGTTCCGTCGGCGGGCGGTAGTGCAGCGCCAGCATCTGCGCCTTGCCGTTGGGAGTGTAGAATCGGCCATCGGCAAAGAAACGGCCCCCCTGCCGGGTCCGGGTCAGGGGCCAGCGGGCAGGGGCGAGATCGTCGTAGCCGGGATCGGACAGGTCCGAGAGCGCCGAGATGTCGAAGTCCAGCCCGAACTGCCCGGCGATGTGCGACAGCGCGGCGTGTTCGCGAAAGATCTCGGCCGGGTTTTCGTAGTCGAACGCCTTGTGCCAGCCCATCCGCCGACCGACCTCGGCCAGGATCTGCCAGTCGGGGCGGGACTGCCCCGGCGGCGGCATCGCGGCGCGCTGGCGGCTGATGGTCCGATCGGAATTTGTGACGGTGCCGTCCTTTTCGCCCCAGGCGGCGGCCGGCAGCAGCACATGCGCAAGGCGCGCAGTATCCGTCGCGCCGGTGATGTCGCTGACCACGGTAAAGTCACAGCCGCGGATCGCATCGCGCACGGCATCGGCGTCCGGCATGGTGACGGCGGGGTTGGTGTGGATGATCCACAGCGCCTTGATCTGTCCGCGCCCGACTGCGCGGAACATGTCCACGGCCTTAAGCCCGGCATGATCTGCAATGGCAGGCGCATCCCAGAAATTGCGCACCGCCTGGCGATGATCGGCATTTTCGATATCGAGATGACAGGCCAGCATGTTGGCAAGGCCGCCGACTTCGCGCCCGCCCATGGCGTTGGGCTGGCCGGTGACGGAAAACGGCCCCATGCCGGGCAGACCGATGCGGCCCGTGACAAGGTGGCAGTTGAGGATGGCGTTGACCTTGTCGGCTCCGGATGCGCTTTGGTTCACGCCCTGGCTGAATACCGTGACGGTGCGGTCCGTGCGCAGGAACAGGTCGAAAAAGGCGCGGATGTCGCGCCGGTCAAGTCCGGTTTCATCAAGGCAGTCGTCGCTGGCGGCGCAAAGCGCGGCGTCGAAACCATCGACATGCGCCATGTAGGCCTTGTCCACTGCGCCGCCTTCGTGGATCGCACGCAGCAGCCCGTTGAACAGCGCCACATCGGTGCCGCCACGCAATTGCAGGTGCAGGTCGGCCAGATCGCAGGTCGCGGTCCGGCGCGGGTCGATGACGACGACCTTCAGGCCGGGCCGTTTCTCTTTCTCGGCGGCGAGGCGCTGGTACAGCACAGGATGGCACCAGGCGAGGTTCGATCCCACCAGAACCACCAGATCTGCCTCTTCGAGATCCTCGTAGGTGCCGGGCACGGTGTCCGTGCCAAAGGCCCTGCGGTGCCCAGCAACGGTCGAGGCCATGCAGAGCCTTGAATTCGTGTCTATATTGGCCGAGCCGATAAAGCCCTTCATCAGCTTGTTGGCGACATAATAATCCTCGGTCAGCATCTGGCCCGAGACGTAGAAGGCGACAGAGTCGGGACCGTGTTTCCGGATGGTGTCCGAAAAACGGTCCGCGACCGTTTGCAGCGCCGTGTCCCAGCCGGTTTCCCGGCCGTTGACGTGCGGCGAAAGCAGGCGGCCACCGGTTCCGACGGTTTCACCCAGTGCCAGCCCCTTGGAACACAGACGCCCCTTGTTGGCGGGGTGGTCGGGGTCGCCCCGGACGTGCAGCCCCCCCTGCCCGTCGGCGCGCAGCAGCACGCCGCATCCGACCCCGCAATAGGGGCAGGTCGATCGGGTTTCGGGCAGGCCCGCACCGTCCATCATGCCGCGTCCCGTTTGGCCAGTGTCGTGATGTCCAGCAGGATGCGGCCCTGTTCGACCCGAACGGGGTAGGTTGCGATGTTGCCCGCATCCGCGCCCTGCGCCTGACCGGTTTCCAGCGAAAACACCCAGTTGTGCAGCGGGCAGGTCACCGATGTGCCATGCACGATGCCTTCGGACAGCGGGCCGCCCTTGTGCGGGCAGGTGTCCGAAACTGCGTAGACATCGGTCGGAGACGTGCGAAACAGGGCGACGCAGCCAACGCGTGTGCGCACCAGTCGGGCACCGCGCAGGGGGATGGCGTCCAGCGCGCCAATGTCGATCCAGCTCATTCTGCGGCCTCCAGAGTCAGGTCGGCAAGGGGGCCAAAGGTTTCGGCCCGTGCCGCCAGAGGCGCCCAGGGGTCCTTGCGATAGATGGATTGGGACAGCTCGAACCGGGCGGCAAGCGCATGGCGGTTTTCGGGATCATCGACGACGCGCTCTTTCACCCAAGGCAGCCCGACCTTGGCGAGCCATTTGTAGGGCCGGTCAAGATACCGCGCATTTTCGCGGTAGAGCTGGACAAAGGCGGCGGTGATTTCAAGCGCCTCTTCTTCGGTCTGCACATCGCAGAGCCGTTCGGTTTCCTTGAGATCCATGCCCGCCGCCCCGCCGACGCCGACCTGATAGCCAGAGTCGACGCAGACGATGCCGATGTCCTTGCAGGTCGCTTCGGCACAGTTGCGCGGACAGCCGGACACAGCCAGCTTGACCTTGTGCGGCGTCCACGACCCCCAGAGCAGCTTTTCCAGCTTGATCCCCAGACCGGTGGAATCCTGCGTGCCAAAGCGGCAATGATCGGTGCCGACACAGGTTTTCACAGTGCGCAACCCCTTGGAATACGCATGGCCCGACACCATCCCGGCGGCGTTCAGGTCGTACCAGATCGCCGGAAGATCCTCTTTGCGCACGCCCAGCAGGTCGATGCGCTGACCGCCGGTAACCTTGACCGTGGGCACGTTGTATTTGTCAGCCGCATCGGCGATGGCGCGCAGTTCGTCCGCCGTGGTGATCCCGCCCCACATGCGCGGCATGACGGAATAGGTGCCGTCTTTCTGGATATTGGCATGATTGCGTTCGTTCACGAACCGGCTTTGAGGGTCGTCCTGATATTCAAGCGGCCAGTCGGCCAGCAGGTAAAAGTTGATCGCCGGGCGGCAGACATGGCAGCCGTTCGGCGTGGACCAGCCCAGTTCCTGCCAGACGGCGGGCTGGGATTTCAGTTCCTTGGACTTGATCAGCAGGCGCACATCTTCGTGGCTGAGCGTGGTGCAGCCGCAGACCGGCTGCGCCGTGGGCATCACAAAGTCGTCGCCCAGCGTGACGGCCAGCACCTGTTCCACAAGGCCGGTGCAGGTGCCGCAGGACGCGCTGGCCTTGGTCGTCGCCCGAATGTCGCCAACGGTGTGCGCGCCACCTTCGATGGCGTCCACGATCCGCCCCTTGCACACGCCGTTGCAGCCGCAGATTTCTGCGTCAGCCGACAAGGCTGCAACGGCCGACAAAGGGTCCGCGGCGGCCCCCCCCTGATAGGCGGGGCCAAAGATAAGCGTGTCGCGCATGTCCGACACATCCGTGCCGTCCTTGATCAGACCGAAAAACCAGTTGCCGTCCGACGTGTCGCCATACATCACCGCGCCGATCAGCCGGTCATCCATGAGAACGAGCCGCTTGTAGACGCCCCGCCCCGGATCGCGGAACACGATGTCCTCGCGCCCCTCGCCTTCGGCAAAGTCGCCTGCGCTGAACAGATCGCAGCCTGTGACCTTGAGCTTGGTTGCCAGTTCCCTGACCGTAAAGGCATCCGCCTGATTGGTGAGGGTTTTTGCCAGCACCCTGGCCTGTTCATAAAGCGGGGCGACAAGGCCAAAGACATTGCCCGCGAATTCGACACATTCGCCCAACGCATAGATATCCGGGTCCGAAGTCTGCATCTGCGCATCGACAGTGATCGCGCGGCCCACGGCCAGCCCCGCATCCTTGGCCAGTTGCATCGAAGGGCGGATGCCCACCGCCATCACGACCAGATCGCAGGGCAGTTCGGTGCCATCGGCCAGCATCACCCGCGCGACCTTGCCATTTCCTTCGATGGCTTTGGTCTGCGCCTCGGTGATGACTGTAATGCCGCGCGATTCGAGATCGCGGCGCAAGAGATACCCGGCGGCGGCGTCAAGTTGACGTTCCATCAGGTGGCCTGCGATGTGCAGCACGGTCACCTCCATCCCGCGCATGCGCAGGCCGGCAGCGGCCTCGAGCCCCAGTAGACCGCCGCCGATCACCACGGCGCGCGCGCCGGATCTGGCGGAACTTTCGATCATGGCGTTGGTGTCGTCCAGATCGCGGTAGCTGATCACGCCGGGCAGATCGTGCCCGGGCAGAGGGATGATGAACGGCGTCGATCCGGTGCCGATGACCAGCTTGTCATAGGGCGTTTCGCCCTGCGCGCTGATCACCACCTTGCGGGCGCTGTCGATCCGCTGAACCGGTTCGCCAAAGCGGCAGGTTACCTTGTTTCCGGCATACCAGGCATCGTCATGGGTGATGATCTCGGAATAGTTTTTTTCACCCGACAACACAGGCGAAAGCATCAGGCGGTTGTAGTTGCCGCGCGGTTCGGCGTTGAACAGGGTGACGTCAAAAGCGTCCGGCGCAGCGTCGAACAGGTGTTCGAGAACCCGGCCAGAGGCCATGCCGGCGCCAATCACAACAATTTTCTGCATGTCTTTCATCCTTCAGCAATCCCGGGCGACGATGGGGCCTCTTTGGGCTGGTCCGGGGGTGTCCTTCACGCCGCGTCCTGCTTTTTATGGGCCGGTTTCGGTTTGTGGCCGTGTTCGTATTCCTCAAGGAAATCGAGCACTTCCTGCCGGTAGGCGTAATAGTCCGGGTGTTCGAGCAGCGCCTTGCGGGTCCGCGGGCGCGGCAGCTTGACCTTGGTGATCCGGCCGATGGTGGCCTGTGGCCCGTTGGTCATCATCACCACGCGGTCGGCCAGCAGGATCGCCTCGTCCACGTCATGCGTGACGCAGATCGCGGTGACCTTGGTGCGCGACCAGACCTCCATCAGCACCTCCTGCAATTCCCATCGCGTCAGGCTGTCGAGCATGCCAAAGGGTTCATCCAGCAGCAGCAGCTTCGGCGACAAGGCAAAGGCGCGGGCGATGCCGACGCGCTGCTTCATGCCGTTGGACAGGGACGCGGCGCCCTGGTCCATCGCATCGGCCAGACCGACGCGTTCGAGGTAATATTCCACCACGTCCTGACGTTCGGCCCGGGACGCGCGGGGATAAACCTTGTCCACCCCGATGGCGACGTTTTCCTTGGCACTGAGCCAGGGAAACAGGTTCGGCGACTGGAACACCACGGCGCGTTCGGGATCGGCGCCCTCTACATGGCGGCCGTCCAGCTTGATCGCGCCCTGGCTGATACCGTTCAGGCCGGCGGCCATGGTCAGAACCGTGGATTTTCCACAGCCGGAATGGCCGATAAGGCTGATGAATTCGCCCCGGTTCACCTTGAGATCAAAATCTTCGACCACGGTCAGCGGGCCCTTGGGCGTCGGATAGACCTTGTGCAGCTGGCTGAAATCAAGGAACCGGTCCTCGATCAGGCCATCCTGCGCGTCCCTGACGGCCGCCGGGACGCCGTGGATCGGGGTGACATCGGGCAGCTTGCGGGTGCCTTCGACCTTTGCCTCGATCCCGACATCCATGAGGTACTTGGTGATGCGCGCGCGCAGGGCCTTGAACGTGGCGTCATTGTTCAGGGCAGTGCGGTCGCGGGGGCGGGGAATGGTGACGCAAAATTCCTGACCAAGGGTGCCGTCGGGGTTCAGGGCGATGATCCGGTCGGCCAGAACGATCGCCTCGTCCACGTCGTTGGTGATGAGAACGCAGGTCTTTTGGTCATCTTGCCAGATCCGCTCGATCTCGTCGGCAAGATTGGCGCGGGTCAGCGCATCCAGCGCCGAAAGCGGTTCGTCCAGCAGCAGCATCTCGGGACTCATGGCCAGCGCGCGGGCGACATTCACGCGCTGGCGCATCCCGCCGGACAATTCCGCAGGACGGCGGTGCATGGCGTGGCCAAGACCGACCATCTGCACGTAATGCGCCACTTTCGCGGCCCTTTCCCGGCGCGGCATGTCCGGAAAGATGGTATCAACGGCCAGCGCGACATTGCCCGCGACGGTCAGCCAGGGCATCAGCGAATAATTCTGGAAGATCACGCCACGCTCGGGCCCCGGTTGTGTGATCGGCTTGCCCTTGAAGGTGACGCTGCCCGACGTTGGCATCTCGAGCCCCGCCATCAGGTTGATCAGCGTCGTCTTGCCGGTGCCGGAAAAGCCGAGCAGCACCAGGAATTCGCCCTCTTTCACGTCGAGGTCGATGTTTTTCAGCACGTCGGCGCGGTGCAGGCCGGTGCCGAAACTTTTGCAGACGTTTTTGAGTGTCAGGATGCCCATGTCATTCACCGGTTGTTCGAGAAGGTGAAAAAGGATTGCAGCGCGAACATCACCCGGTCGAGAAGGAAGCCGATGATGCCGATGGTCAGAACTGCAACGATGATCTTTGCCAGCGATCGGGACGACCCGTTCTGGAATTCATCCCAGACGAATTTGCCAAGCCCGGGGTTCTGCGCCAGCATTTCCGCGGCGATCAGCACCATCCAGCCCACACCAAGGCTCAGCCGCAATCCGGTAAAGATCAGCGGCAGGGCCGAGGGCAGCACCAGCTTGGTGATCTTGGTCCAGGTGTTCATCTTGAGCACCTTGGAAACGTTGACCAGATCCCTGTCGATGCTTGCAACGCCCAGCGCGGTGTTGATCAGCGTCGGCCAGAGCGAACAGAGCGTGACAGTGATGGCCGAAACCAGAAAGGATTTGGAAAACATCCCGTCGTTGGTGGCGTAGGCGGCGGACACAATCATCGTGACGATGGGCAGCCAGGCCAGCGGCGAGACCGGTTTGAAGATCTGGATCAGCGGGTTGAGCGCGGCATTGGCGGTCGGGGACAAACCCGCCGCGATGCCAAGCGGGATGGCGACGGCAGAGGCGACCGCAAAGCCGAAGAACACCGTCTTGATCGATGTCCAGATCTGGTCGTAGTAGGATGATGCGCCGGTATAGGCGATGTCCCTCACATCCTCCGGGCGGCCTGCCTCGATCAGCTTTGCGTTGCGTTCATCGAGCCTTTCGTAGAATTGCGCCTCTTTCGCGCCCTTGCGCACGGCGTCTTCGTGCAGGTTCACCGCCTCTTGCCAGACGGCGGCGGGACCGGGGATCGCGCCAAGCGAGGTCTGCACCGTGGGGGCAAGCGCCGACCACAGCATCAGGAAGGTTGCGATGGCCAGCACCGGCACACCCAGCAAGCGCCAGATTTCAGAGATCTGCCCGCGGGGATTGTCCCCCGCGGCGGCCCTGAGCAGGGGCGTGACCCAGGCAAGGCCCAGAACACTGAACCAGGCGTCAGCCTTGTTGATGCGGGTGAAAAGGCGCGCGCGGCGGGCGTGTCTGGCCTGTGTCGTGGCGAAATCCGGATCGACGGTGGTCATGTGGCTGGTCCTCTGAAAGCGGGGGCTGGCGGATGGGGCGTTCTGTTCGCGGCAGGGTCGCAAGGATTGCGCGGCCTGCGGAGTCGCGTGTCGGGTGCGCAATCGCAGCGCACCCCGGGCTTCAGCCCTGGACTTCGTTGCCGACGACCTTCTGTTCGCCCTTGAGCCCGATCGGGAGGCTTTCGAGATAGGCGTTGGGCGCGCGCCCGTCGTAGGGGATGCCGTCGATCACGTCCGTGGCCGGGGTTGCGACCTTGTAACCGTCGCTGTCCCAAGGGAAATCGGCCGCGTCTGCCAGTCCTTCGTCGACCAGCAGGCGTGCGGCCTGAAGGTAGATCCCGGGCTTGTAGACGGATTTGGCGACCTCATCATACCAGCTGTCGGGACGGGACTCGTCGATCTGGCCCCAGCGGCGCATCTGGGTCAGATACCAGACCGCATCCGAATAGAACGGATAGGTCGCGTTGTAGCGGAAGAACACGTTGAAGTCGGGCACTTCGCGGGTGTCGCCCTTTTCATATTCGAAGGTGCCGGTCATCGAGTTGGCGATGACTTCGCGGTCGGCGCCCACATATTCGGGGCGGGACAGGATATCGACCGCCTCTTCGCGGTTGGCGTTGTCATTCTCGTCCAGCCACATGGCGGCACGGATCAGCGCCTTGGTCACGGCAATCGTCGTGTTGGGGTTCTGTTCGGTGAAATCGGCGGTCATGCCGAACACCTTTTCGGGGTTGTTCTTCCACAATTCGTAGTCGGTGATCACCGGCACGCCGATGCCCTTGAACACCGCCTGCTGGTTCCACGGCTCACCCACGGAGTAGCCGTTGATCGTGCCGGCCTCCATCGTGGCGGGCATCTGCGGCGGCGGCGTGACCGACAGGAACACGTCCGCACCGATCTGGCCGGTCACGTTTTCGGCGGAATAATACCCGGGCGCGATGCCCCCGGCAGCAAGCCAGTAGCGCAATTCGTAATTGTGGGTCGAAACCGGAAAGACCATGCCCATGTTGAACGGCTTGCCTTCATTCCTGAACGTGTCGATCACCGGCTTGAGCGCAGAGGCCGAAATCGGATGTTGCGGGCGTCCGTCGTCCATGGTCGGGATGTTCGGTTTCATCATCTCCCAGACCTGATTGGACACGGTGATGCCATTGCCGTTCAGGTCCATGGAAAACGGGGTGACGATATGCGCCTCAGTGCCATAGCCGATGGTCGCGGCAAGCGGCTGACCCGCAAGCATATGCGCGCCGTCGAGTTGCCCGCCGATCACCCCGTCCAGCAGCACCTTCCAGTTGGCCTGCGCCTGAAGCGTGACAAACAGACCTTCGTCAAAGAAATAGCCCTGTTCGTAAGCAACGGCGAGCGGCGCCATGTCTGTCAGTTTGATGAACCCGAAGGTCAGTTCGTCCTTTTCCAGGTCCAGCATCTCGGCCAGTGCCGGGCCGGTCAGCGCCGTGGTGGCTGCAAGCGTCAGTATGATCTTCTTCATGGGTGGTCCCCTCGTGTCGGTGATCCGGGGCGCGCAGAGATGCTGGGACCCGGGCAAAACAAAAAAAGCCGCTGACGCACCACGACATATGTCGCGGAGGTCGAGCGGCTTTGCTCAGATAACCCAAATCTCTGGGAGAATTTCTTCGGCGGACGCCATTGCCTGCCGTGGAAACTTTTGTGCTACACGATTGGTCCGCAGCGCAAACGGTTTTTCAGGGCAGGCCCCAGATTCGCGGCCGTGCAGCAATCTAGGCAGAAATCTGCATGAAAATTCATCTCTCAACCTCGGAAGGATCAAAAATCATGCCATCAAAGAACACGTCCCGATTGAGGCTGACGCGTCCTGATTCTGCCTTCAGCGACGTGCGTGTCATGAGCGCACCTTCGACCTTGGACGAAGCGGCGGGAAGGTCCGCGCTGGTCTGACGCAGGGCGTTGCGATGCAGGTTGCTGCGGAAAACTCCCCCGGCAATGCGGACCGAAGCGACGCGGTCGAGGCCCGTGCGCGATGCCAGTTGCATTCCGATCCACTGCGCCTGCGACCGCCAGGGAAAGCTCGCGGCCCCTGCATGGAATTCGATGAAACCGGGCGTGTCGCGCTGTTCACCGCGCGGCGAAATCACCAACGCGCCGGTCAGCGACCGGTCAAGGATCTCGGCCGGAAGATCGAGATACGCCGGCCGCCCTAGAAGTTCGGCCGCCAGCGTGCAGGACGCCGGGTCGCCCAGCCAGCGACCGGCGCGCCAGACAGCGCGGATCAGGCGGCCAAGCAGGGCCGGTTCCGCCTCTGCCCAGTCGCTGCGCACGGCGAGCACCTTTTCTGGCGCAAAGGCCCAGATCGCCGCCCCGGGCAGAAGCAGCGAACCGACACCGTTTTCCACGGCGATCGACCCCCAGGGTTCGCCCACGCAGAAGGCATCGATTTCACCTGCTTCGATCGCCTGCGCCATGAGCGGCGGCGGCACGGTGCGGATGTCTATGTTCTGCGGTGCGGGCAGGCCAAGCGCCGACAGCCAGTAATACAGCAGTTCGGCGTGCATCGAAAACGGAAAGGGCACACCGATGCGCAACGTCGGCGTCGCGGCACGGATCAGGGCGGTCCCGGCGCTGCGGGCATCGTCAAAGGCAAAATCGTGTCCGCCGTCGCGCAGGCGTTCGGCAAGTCTGTTGCTGACGCCGATAACCGTGCCATTGACCGAAAGAACAGAAACCGCCGCCAGCGGTGCCTGCGTGCCGCCAAGACCCAGCGCCGCCGCGACCGGCACCGGGGCCAGCATGTGCGCCGCCTCGACCCGACCGTAGCTCAGCATATCCCGCAAACTTGACCAGGACGGTGCACGGACAAGGTCCAGGCTGATGCCTTCTTCGGCGGCAAAGCCCATCTCTTGCGCCACGATCAGGGGGGCTGCGTCCAGCAAGGGGATGAACCCGACAGAAAGAACCGCCCCCTTCACCCCAGCAACCCCGCCGCCGTCACCAGAGCCTGCGCCACCTCTGCAACGCGCCTTCCCTGATCCATCGCCGCCTTGCGCAGCAGCGCATAGGCTTCTTCCTCGCCGATGCCACGCGCTTTCATCAGTATCCCCTTGGCCCGGTCAATCACCTTGCGTTCCTCGAGCGCGCGCTTGGTCTCGATCAGCTCGGTGCGCATCCGCTGGAACATGTGGAACCGTGCGATCGCAGCGACCAGAACGGGTTTGAGCCGCTTCGGGCTGAGCCCATCGACCACATAGGCGGAAACACCCGCCTCGATCGCGGCCCGGGTCATGCCATCGTCCGACCGGTCGACGAACATCGCCACCGGACGCTCCATCGGACCCGAGGCAAGCGCAAGTTCTTCTAGCATGTCACGGGACGGGTTCGAGATGTCGATGAGTACCACGTCGGGTGACAGCGCCTTGACCCTGCGCCCCAGTCCGGTTGCCTCGCCAATCACGTGAATGTCAAAATCACCCGCTTCGCGCAAACTGTCCACGATGAGCAGTGCGCGGTCCCTGTCGCTTTCGACCACGATTACGGATAGACGATCAGCCATGGCCCAGCGGCGCTGACCCGGGCTGCAATGTAAATGCGCCAAACGGTGTTCAGCCTTTTTTCCGCACCGACGCGCCTAAAAATTGGGCGATGTCGCGCCCATAGCTCGACAGGGTGATCAGGCATCCTGTCGCGCGATTTCGGTGATCAGGACATCGGTGACCAGTCCGCCAAGACTGTCCGTCGCTGCCTTCAGGAGCAGCCGCCGGAGCGGATCGAGCTTGCTGGACTCCGTAAAGGCCCCCTGGAAACCGCCGACATTGGCATGGTCGAACAGCACCTGAAGAAAGCTGTCGCGCAGCTTTGGTTCGCGCTGGTAGACCAAGTCGGACTTGCCGACAGACACCTCAAGGCTGAGCGACAGCACCACCAGCGACGATATCCGGGCCTCTGCGATCACCGGAATGACGAATTGGTTGTTCAGCTTGACGTATTCCAAAGTGCTGGCGTCCGGTTCCCTGCGGGAATTGCCGACGAGGGTCTCATCGCGCTCCGGGGCGGTTTGCGCATGTGTGCTGCCCTCGGGCTGGATGCAGTTGTTGGCAATCACAGTCTCGTCGGGCGCGGCGTGCCGGAGCAGAAAGCCTGCGCCCACGCCGCCGACAATGCCGAAAAGCGCGACTATCAGGGGGATCAGCTTGCGCATGTTGATTTTCCTTCAGAAGGGCAGAACGGCATCAAGGACCTGCTGGCCGATCCGGGGCTGTTGCATGTCCGAAATCTGACCACGGCCGCCATAAGAGATCCGGGCCGAGGCAATCTTGTCATAGGTGATCTCGTTCTGGCGCGAGATGTCGGCGGGCCGCACGAACCCCGTGACCAGCAATTCGCGCAATTCAAAGTTGACCCGCACTTCCTGCGATCCCTGAATGGCAAGGACACCATTGGGCAGGACCTGAGTGACGGTCGCCGCGACACGCAGGGTCAGCTTTTCGTTGCGCTTGACCGAACCGTTGCCTTTGGACTGGCTCGCGCTGTCCAGCGACACCGCCGAATCCAGCGAGGCGCCATCGGTGATTGATTCGTTGATGCGTTCGGGGAATCCGAACAGGTCAGGAATGGCCAGGCTTTCGGACCCGGACCGCGAACGGGCGGTCGTATTCGAAATTTCGGCCTTTTCGTCGATCTCGATCACCACCGTCATGATATCACCTCGGTTCATCGCCCGCCTGTCCCCAAGAAGAGACTGGCGCCCGCCGTCCCAGAGGCTTGCGCGATCAATGCCGCCTTCGCCAGGCAGGATGCGCGGCAAGCTGGCATAGACCATCGCGTCATGCTGGGCATCGTCAGTGATCGGCGTGAACTCAGGCTCACGGCCAATGTGACCCACCCGGCCGCACGCCGGAACGGCAAGGACAAGAACGGCAAGGGCAAGCAGAGGTCTGGGCATCATGGACTGAGCTTTCACTGCGAAACGTGAACAGAGCCGTCGGGTTGGACGGCTCCGAAAAGGGTGGTGCGGGACGCAAGGTTCATCACGCGGATGCGTTCGCCCATGCCGCCGCGATCCAGCGCGCGCCCCTCGGATGTGATCCGAAGGCCCCCGCTCTCGAAGACAAGGCTGATGATCTGGTTGCGCTCAACCAGCGCGGGCGGCCCGACATGGGACCGCAGCACGGGCCGCCCCGCATAAAGCGACACCCGTGCCTCGAGCCCGATGACGTTCTCCGGGTCCGCAAACCCGGCATCAAGCGCGCCCGGGCTTAGCGTCAGCGCCTCGGCTGTCAGCACCTCTTGCGCCCGGACGGTACGGCTGGCGATCACGATGTCCGCCAGCCCCGGTCCGGCGGTGAGGACACCGGCTGTCAGGACGATCGCGCGGACACTCATCGGATCTGCGTCGTGGCGCCCAGCATCTGGTCGGCGGCGGTAATGACCTTGGCGTTGAGTTCATAGCCGCGCTGCGCCTCGATCAGTTCGGTCACCTCGCGGACAGCATCCACTGAACTGTCCTCGAGATAGCCTTGCCGCAGTGCCCCCAACCCTTCGAGGCCGGGCGTCGTGACCAGAGCCGGTCCCGATGCCTCGGTTTCGACGAACATGTTCGAACCGATCGCCTCGAGCCCCTTGGCGTTGGTGAAGCCGGCCATGGTGAACTGCCCCAGAAGCTGGGCCCCGGCGTTATCGGCGAAATAGGCATAGACCTCGCCCGAGCCGTTGATCGAGATGCTGCGGGCATCGTTGGGAATCGTGATCTCGGGCGCGACGGCGAACCCGTCCGAGGTCACTATCAGCCCCTCGGCATTGCGCTTGAGTCCGCCGTCGCGGGTGTACGCTGCCTGACCGGAGGGCAGCGTCACCTCGAGATATCCGGAACCTTCGATGGCAACGTCGAGATCGCCGCCAGTGGCCGAAAGCGAGCCCTGCGCCAGTTGCATGGACACCGCCGCCGGCCTCACGCCAAGTCCCAGCTGAACGCCGGTGGGCAGGACCGTGCCGTCATTGGCGTTCACCGTGCCGGCCCGCATCAGCTGCTGATAATGCAGATCCGAAAATTCGGCGCGCCGGGCATTGTAGCCCGTGGTGCTCATGTTCGAGAGGTTGTTCGAGATGACCTCGACCCGCATCTGCTGGGCGCTCATGCCCGTTGCGGCGATTTTCAGTGCACGCATCTTGTGCTCCTTTTCGGGGTTATTTGATGAAGGTCTTGATCGCACTCGTGATGCGCTCGTTCTCGGCATTCAGAAAGTTCTGGCCCATTTCGTAGGCGCGCTGCACCTCGATCATGCGGGCGATCTGGCCCACGGCATCGACGTTCGACGATTCGAGAAAGCCTTGCATGATGGTTGGCTGTTCCACCGGCTCGAAACCGGACGTGCTTTCGAACAGGGTGCCGTTGTGACGGATCATGCCGTTGAAATCCGTGGGCTGAACAACGCCGATCTGACCCAGCGGACGTCCCTGCGAGCTGAGCGTGCCATCCTGGGCGACGGCAAGGTCGCTGGCGTCCGGCGGAATGAACACCGGCGCGCCACCCGGATCCAGAACCGGATAGCCGTCCATGTTCACCAGATCCCCGTTGGCACTCGGGGTAAAGGCCCCGGACCGCGTGAGCCTGTCGCCCTCCGGCGTCTGGATCAGGAAGAATCCGTCACCATTGAGGCCCACGTCGAACTGCCCGCCGGTCTGCGTCAGCGTGCCCTGAAGTGTCGAGGTGTTGTGGATCTGCGCCGTGGCCATCGAGATACTGCCGTAATCGGTCCTTGCGACATATTCGGCAAAGATCACGCCTTCCTGCCGGAAACCGGTCGTGGCGGTGTTGGCGATGTTGTTCGCGATCACCTGCATTTCACGCATCAGCCCCGACTGGCGGGTCAGCGTTGTATAGGTTGCGGTTTCCATGGTTCAGCCTCCTGCGATGATGGGAATGATCTGGTCTTGGAAAAAGGCCACCAGGGTCTGCGTCATGAAGCTCATCGAAATCCAGAAGACGCCGACGATGCAGGCCAGTTTCGGCACGAAGGTCAGCGTCATTTCCTGGATCGACGTGAGCGCCTGGAACAGACCGACCGCGACGCCCGCGACCAGAGCGGCTGTCAGGATCGGTACCGAGGTGATGGTTGCAATCCAGAGACCCTGTCGCAGGGTGTCAAAGAAGATGGCCTCGTTAAGCATGTCAGACCGGCATCCTGAGGATTTCCTGATACGCTTCGACAACCTTGTTGCGCACGGTCACGACGGCCTCGACCGCCAGTTCCGACTGGGCCAGCGCCTGCACCAGAGCATGAGGGTCCGCATCGCCGACCATGCTCGCCCCTGCAATGTTTTCGCCGTCACGCAGGGTCTGGGCAAAATCCGTGACGATCTGGCCGAAGGCGGACCCGGGCCTGTCGGCCTGTGGCGTGGCCGTTTCGGGCTGCGGTTCCGTGACGGGTCGGGACGCCGCATAACTCTGCGCGGCAAAAAGGGAACGAACGTCCATTCTGGTCTCCATTCGGTTCGGGGTTAACGGCGCAAGAGATCCATCAGGCCGGACGACATCTGCCGGGCCTGGTCGAACATCTTGAGGTTCGCCTCATAGCTGCGCTGCGCCTCGCGCGCGTCAGCAATTTCGATGATGATGTCGACGTTCGAGCCGTCGTAATTGCCGTTCTCATCCGCCATCGGGTGCGCCGGATCGTGGATCTGTTCGAGTTCGGACCGGTCGAGATTCACCCGTCCGGTTTCCACCAGGGCGGCACCAGTGCGCGGATCGACTTTGGTGTCGAAGGGAACCGTCTTGCGGTGGTATCCGGGCGTGTCGGTGTTCGCGATGTTCTCCGAGGTCAGGCGCAGGCGCAGCGCCTGGGCCCGCAGCCCGCTGGCGGATGTTGACAAGGCGTTGGAAAAATCAGACATGGCGACCCCCGGTCGTTATCCGCGGCCCAGACTGGTGCGCAGGATGTTGAGGTTCGAGCGATAGATCGCCAGTGATTTGTCATGAGCGCGCTTGGCGTCCACGGCCGTCAGCATCTCCGATTCCAGGGACACGCTGTTGCCGTTCGGATCTGCCGCCTGGCGACGTTCCGTGGTCGGTACTTCGCCCGCCGTCTGTCCCATCATGTGCCCTGTCCGGGTGGCGCGCAGCTGGTCGGCCCCCGGGTTGCGCTTTGTCAACTCGGCAAAGCCCAAAATCTCGCGTGCGCGATACCCCGGAGTATCGGCATTGGCGATATTCTGGGCGCTCGCCGCTTGCTGGGCGCCTGCGTGGCGGGCCATGGACATGGCCGTTCTGAATATGTCCAGGTTCTGGAACACCGGGGCTTCTCCCTCGATTTTGTGTGTCTTCAATCAAGGCTTAACCCTGATTCCTTTAGAAACAGTGATCAGAGGATGAAGGAACCGAACGATGGTTAGAGATGAGATTACCGGCCTGCGCGCGCAGCTGGCCGCATTGCAGAGCGTGCGGGCCGTGGGGCGCGTCCGCTCGGTGGACGGATCGGTGATCTGGGTCCGGGGCCTTGCGCATCTTGCGTCGATCGGGGACCGCGTCAGGCTCTTGCGCACCTCGGGCGAACCGCTGGGAGGTGAGGTGCTGCGCATCCGCGATGACCTTGTCGGCATGCTGCCCGACGCGGGGATCGATGGCGTTTCGCAAGGAGATCGCGTGGCCGTGCTTGGACCGCCCACACTGGCCCCGGCCGATTCGTGGATCGGGCGCGTGATTGACCCCTACGGCATTCCGCTGGACGGAAACCCGATCATCGACGGCCCAAAGCGGCGACCGTTTCGCGCCGCTCCGCCGCCCGCCGCCCAGCGCCGCGGTCTGGGCGTCCGGCTCGAGACCGGCCTGTCGGTCTTCAATACGCTGTTGCCGGTGGTCAAGGGGCAGCGGATCGGGCTTTTTGCCGGGTCCGGTGTCGGCAAGTCGCGGTTGCTTGCGCAGTTCGCACGCGGGATGCAAGCCGACGTGGTCGTGCTCGCTCTGGTCGGTGAGCGTGGGCGCGAGGTGCGCGATTTCGTCAACAATGTGTTGGGACCGGAGGGCATGGCAAGGGCGGTGGTCATCGCGGCCACATCCGACCGCTCTCCGCTGGAACGGAGACGCTGTGCGCAGGCGGCGATGACCATTGCCGAGCATTTCCGCGATCAAGGAAAACATGTGCTTTACCTCGCCGATTCCATCACCCGCTTTGCCGAGGCGCATCGTGAAGTGGCCATTGCCTCCGGTGAAATGCCGTCACTGCGCGGATTTCCTGCGTCAACGGCACATCAGATCATGACACTTGCGGAGCGCGCCGGACCCGGGACCGCCGAAATGGGCGATATCACGGCCGTCTTCAGCGTACTTGTGGCCGGTTCGGACATGGATGAACCGGTGGCCGACATATTGCGCGGTGTCCTGGACGGTCATGTGGTTCTGGACCGGCAGATCGCGGAACGGGGACGTTTCCCAGCCGTCGACTTGCTGCGCTCTGTCTCGCGCAGCCTTCCCGAAGCGGCAAGCGAGGATGAAAACCTTCAGATCACGCTCGCGCGCAAGCTGCTTGGCGCCTATGCCCGGTCCGAGACGATGATCCGGGCCGGGCTGTACCGCGACGGGAGTGATCCACTTCTGGATCAGGCGATCAAGGCCTGGCCAGAGCTGGAGGCTTTTCTGGCGGAGACAACAACCATCGGCGTGGACAACAGCTTTTCCAGGCTGACACTGCTGCTGCGCAGAGCAACATCGGGGACCGGGGTATCTGCCCAAGCCAAATCCAGGCGTCCTCAGGCAAAAGCTCCTGTCGGTCGCGGCGGTTGACCCGGATAATTCATGAAGCGACATTCTTCTGTTCATTGGGCCGGTTTCCCGCGTCTTGGGTCTGTCGCGCGCATCAGATGTCGGCGACCGGTTTGCTTGCCGGTCGTTGACGTGGCTGTTGGGTAATATGGATTGATGTTTTGATGAGGTCGGGGCGCTTGCGTCAGACTGCTTTCGGTGGGGCGAGGGCGTCGAAGAGAAGGTGGAGAAGTCCTTGCTGGGGACAGGATGCCGGCAGAGTGACGATGATCCGGGTCTTTTTCTCGACGATGGTGGCGGCCAGCTTGACGAGGTGCAGCCGCAGTGTGTCGAACTGGGCGCGGCGCCACGGTGAACGCTTCGGGCAAGCCGCGCGCAATTTCCACCAGAGCCAGTAGGCGCAACCGTGCAGCAGTGAGCCCGGACCGTGGCCCCGGTGGGGCCGCGTAAGCCGGGCGAACGCGCATCTGGTTGGCGTTCGCCTTCGAACATGATGTTCGGTCTGAGGCGAGATGAGTCTTCCATGCCTTGATGTGGTTTTCGGCCTGACCGCGCGCGGAATAAAGTTTTTCGTAAAGATGCTTGCCGCGGCCGCCCTCGAGATTGGTGACGATGTAGCGGGTATCGCGCCCCATTGGGCCAACCTCGACGCGGGCGATCACGCGGCGCGGTTTCGACCATGACCGGGCCGCGTAGGAAAAGGTCTTGAACCGGCGTTGCTTCTGGCCCGGCGTGCGAGCGTAGCGCGTCGCCGTCGACGCCTCCAGGGCCGAGATGTTCTGCGCCAGACGGCCATTTTTCGACAACCCGAAGATATAGCGCAGCCCGAGCCCGTCACACAGGTCCAGACCCTCGGGTGTGCAGTAATGGCTGTCGGCCCGCAGCAGGATGCCGGTCCCGGGCCAATACTTGGCGATCTGCCGCATCAACCGGCGGATATGGGCCGCGCTCTCGGCCCCCTTGGGGCTGCGGGCCGGGCGCAGCAGTGTCCCGAGGCGTTGAGCACGTAGACTGGACCATGGCGGAGGTCGTCCTCTCAAAAGCTGAATGTTTGGCTGTAGCACCCAAAACATACAGTATTTCAGATGGCTACGCTACCTCCGCCGCCTTCTCGTGAATTATCCGGGTTAGGAAGTCATCCGACAAGCTGCGCAGGCATCCGGGCTGTATCCGGTTTGTCTGGCTCGGTCTTCAGCGGTCCGCATCTTGCGCGGGGCCGAGAGGTGCGCAGAGAAACGCCGCGACGGTAACTCCATCGCGGCGTTTTTCGATTTAATTTTCAGGACCATGGAACCTGTTCGGCGATCACGCAGCCAAGGCAATCGCCTTGGCATTGACGAACTCCCGCATGCCGAAACCGCCGTGTTCACGCCCATGGCCCGAGTCCTTGACGCCGCCGAACGGCATTTCCGGTGCGGCAAGGTTGAAGTGGTTGATAAACACCATGCCGGTGTCGAAATGGTTTTTCGCCATTTCTACGGCACGGGCCTCATCCTTTGAAAAGATACCGCCGCCCAGCCCGAACCGGCTGTCGTTTGCGATGCGCATGGCGTCCTCGTCATCCTTGGCGCGGATTACCGAGGCAACGGGACCGAACAGTTCGTCATCATAGGCCGGCTGACCGGGGGTGACGTCGGTCAATACGGTGGCCGGGTAGAAGTAGCCAGTTCCGTCCGGAATCTCGCCGCCGCACGCCACCTTTGCGCCACGTTTCACGCTGTCGTGCACCTGCGCGTGCAGGGTGTCGCGCAGGTCGCTGCGCGCCATCGGGCCCAGCCGGGTTTCCCCGTCCATGGGATCGCCGGTCCGGATGTCGGCCATCGCCTTGACGAAACCATCGACGAACGCGTCATAAACAGCATCTACCACCACAAAGCGTTTGGCGTTCACGCAGGTTTCGCCGTTGTTGTAGATCCGGCCTACGACGCAGGTTTTCACCGCAAGGTCGATATCGGCATCCTCAAGCACGAGGTAAGCGTCGTTCGAGCCGAGTTCCAGGACAGTCTTCTTGAGATGTTCGCCCGACGTCTTGCCGATGATGCTGCCGGCCTTGGCGCTGCCGGTCATGGTGACACCGCGCACCAGATCATGCGCGATCAGCTTGTCAGACTGGTCGTGGTCGATGGTGATGACCGAAAACAACCCCTTGGGCAGGCCCGCACGTTCGTAGATTTCCCGCAGCATCATGCCGCTGCCGGTGCAATTTTCGGCATGCTTGAGAAGGACACCATTGCCCGCCATCAGGTTGGCGATGGAATAGCGCACGGCCTGATAGGCCGGAAAGTTCCACGGCTGGATGCCGTAGATGACGCCGGTGGGCGAATAGGTGACGATCCCCTTGCGGCCATCCTGCAGCTCTCTTTCTTCGTCCGCCAGTACTTTGGGGCCCTGCGCGGCGCTGTACGCGCAGATCCCGGCACAGAGGTCGATCTCGTCCCGGCTGTCCTTGAGCAGCTTGCCCACTTCGGCGGTCATCAGTTCGGCGAACTCGTCTTTTGCCGCAGTCAGCTCTTCGCCGATGCGTGCGATGACCTTCGCGCGGTCCGCGATGGGTGTGTGCCGCCAAGACAGAAAGGCATCGTGGCTGGATTGCAGCGCCTCGAACATTTTGTCATCGGACATGAGGGGATAGGATTCCAGCTTTTCCTCGGTGAACGGATTTACGGTCTGGATGGTGCGGTCGGTCATTGCGTGGCCTTTCATTTCAGAGTCGAAAGGAAACAAAACCTGTGGCTGTCCGTTCCGTCCTCGCTGCTCATTGCGCCTCACGATGTTGTGGGATTGTGTGCTATGTTCCATTGGTTTCGCTGACGTTTCCCAGTCCGTCGGGACATTCCAACGTCCGCCACCTCCAGTTCGGAGCGCATCGCGGCACTCAGTTCGGCGGCACCACCTCCAGCGTCAGGCGGTCAAATGGACTCTGCGTCTTGGAGATCGTCGTCGCTGCGACATGCGTATATCGAGCTGTTGTCGAGAGGTTACTGTGCCCCAACAGCACTTGGATGATCCGGATATCCGTGCCGCTTTCGAGCAGATGGGTCGCGAAGCTGTGCCGCAGCAAATACCCGCTGACGCGCTTGATCAGGCCCGCCGCCTTGGTCGCGGACCGGCAAGCCGCCAGTAGGTCCGCAGAACTTTGAGGAGCAGAGGCGAAAGCATGACCGTCCGATCCTTGGCACCCTTGCCGTAGCGGACTTAAATCAACATTCGATCGCTGTCGTGTCGCAGACGCGCCTTCGGCACGATATCGCCAATCTTCAGGCTGACCGTCTCGGACGCGCGAAGTCCGGCGGCATAGGCAGTCGTCAATGCGTCGCGTGCCTTGAGAGATGGCACGGCTTCCAAAAAGCTGACCACCTCATTGGCACTAAGAATAGCGGAGAGCTTCCGGGTGGAATTGTCCGAAGACGGGCGGCCGCGTCGTATCCGCATGGGACACATCCCTGACGGCTCCTCGAAGACGCTGCACGGCTTCATCGACCGCGCCGTCGAACCGGGCGCGCATATCATCACCGACGGGTGGCTCGGCTACGAGAACCCACCCGCGAACACGCACGAGGCAAGGGTCGTGACCGGCAGAGGCGCGCACGACATCCTGCCTTGGGTGCATCGCGTCGTCTCGAACCTGAAGCGATGGGCGAAAGGCGTGTTCCACGGTCTCAGAAAACGCCACCTGCAACGTTACCTCGACGAGTTCGTGTTTCGCTGGAACCGGCGACGACACATACACGGCGCCTTTGACACGCTGCTCGGCATCGGCGTCTGTCTCGCACCGGCGACCTGTCGCGATTTTGTTGACCAGCGCGTCTGAGGATCGGCATTCTGGGCTGAGCATAGGTCGCAGAAAATCAATCAAAGCTCAGCACAAAATTAGGACCGTGGCCGCGAAGGATTCAATATGTTGTGCTCACCGGAAGGAGAGGGATAAGCCTTCTCTACGCATATGCGCGGACGCAAAATCCGGAGCGCTGGTCAGGCAAAATCCGCAACTGGCAACCGGCTGGACCCGTCTGGCTCAACCCAGAAACCGAAATCAGCGCCCCTGAAATCAGAGTCGCCGCAAGAAACCGGCGGACAACTCCTTTGCCAAACACCGGATACCTCGCCACCTTGGCAGTTTGACCGGGACGCTTTTTCTGTACATACGAATCATAGACGTTTCGTATGTAAAAGAAAGGGACGCACGGCGATGGGTATCGTAAAAATCTATGATGAACTGCACGAAGAGCGATTGAGCAACCCGTTGTCTGGAAATTCTTCTAAGATCGGGTCATGCATCCTGGCATTCCCACTTGATGTAGGCCTTCGTTTCGGAGGCCCATTTTTCGTCGATCTCGACCAGCACGGCGCTGACGAGGCGCAAGAGCGC
>JAGXGV010000093.1 GCA_024636635.1 Puniceibacterium sp. | reverse complement strand
CCTCCTGGGCCTGCGTCGTACGGGACTGACCGCCTTTCCAGCCGTCGAAGGCAAGCGGATCCCAACCATCCTGCAGGTAGATTTTATGCCAGCCCCGAATGGTATCGTCGTCCAGATACAGGAAATCCGAAATCTCTTGCCAGGATTTTCCGTCGTCGAGCAGCAGAATCGCATTTGCCCGGCGGGCAATACCGTGGTCTTCGCGCTGGCGACGCACGCAAGCCTCAAGTTCGAGGCGGTCTGCTGAGGAAAGAAAGCCGGGGCGGATAAGCTGGGCCAAGGGACCAAGATACCTCACACTGTTCCAATCTGCTTACCGAGTTCTTACGAAGGAGCCTGACATGCGGACTGCGCGCTAGGCAGCTTGCCAGCGAAAGGTGCCCTAGACGAAGACAAAATCCTCGACGCCGAGCGCCGCGGCGCTGACACCGATCACCCGGATCACATGGCCCTCGTAGGTCATGACCACGCCGGACTGACCGTCGATCAGGGAATCCTCGATGTTCAGCGCGTCGACCCGCCCTTGCAGGCCGGTGCCGGGCGCGTTCTCGATCCCGGTCATGCGGATGGCGTCCAGACCGTCCTGGAAATCGAGGATCAGATCCTCGTCCGCGGGATTGAACGTGTTGAAGATGAACTGGTCCGAACCGGTGCCACCGGACATCGTATCGTCGCCATCGCCGCCGTTGATCGAGTCGTCGCCGGTGCCGCCGTCGATCCGGTCGTCACGCCCACCCCCGGCCAGGAAATCGTTACCGGCATCCCCCGAGATCACGTCGTTGGCTTCGCCGCCGCCGACGCTGTCGTTGCCCGCGCCGGCGGCAATCACGTCCTGTCCCGCGCCGCCGCCCATGTCGTCGTTGCCTGCGCCGCCGCGCAGGGTGTCGGCGCCGAAACTGCCGCCCATTGTGTCGTTGCCGTCGCCGCCGATCAGGCTGTCGTCGCCAGGACCGCCGTTGACCACGTCATTGCCCGCGCGCCCGTCCACAGTGTCGTTGCCCTGGCCGCCACCCATGAAGTCGTTGCCTTCGCCGCCGTCCATCACGTCATCACCGGTGCCGCCACCCATCAGGTCGTTGCCCGGCCCGCCAAAGGCGACATCATTGCCGGACGACATTCCGATATTGTCGTCGCCGCTGCCGCCGTCGACCGTGTCGTTGCCGTCCTGGGCGAACAGCTGATCGTCTCCGCTGCCCCCAAGGATGCTGTCGTCTCCAGCGCCAGATACGATCGTGTCCGGGCCGTTCCCGCCGGTCAGGCTGTCATCGCCCGCCGTGCCGTCTATCGCGAGGCCTGCATCTGGGTTGACAACAGGCGGTTCGGGATCCGGCGGTGTTCCGGCGCCGGTGAAGTCCAGCACGACCACGTTGCCCTCGGCAGTGAACCCTTCGGCGAGGACGCTCAGCCCGTCTTGCAGGTTCGAGAGCGTCACGGACGCGGCCGGTACGATCAGTACATCGCCGGCACCGGCGAGGAATTTTTGCACGGCCTCTGCATAGCTTGTGATAGGTACCGGTTCATAGACGTTGCCGACCGAGGCGAATGCCTCGGACAGGGCGGTTTCGACCGTTGTACCGGTTCTGACAATGACGGTTGCACCGTCGAGTTCCGCGAACGCGTTGACGCCCAGGTTCGACGGCAGAATAATGGCGAACGGACCCGGCCCATTCCACTGATCGTCCTGCACATCGGCGATGCCGCTGATCGCAGTCTCTTCGCCCGGTGGCGTCAGGAAATCGTCCCGCACATCCACCGCTTCCGGGGGAAGGGCGTCGATCACCTCTGCCAGGATGGCATCGAAAGCGGCGGCCCAGGCGGCGGTCGTCTCGGACGAGGCCATGCTGACCGAGTCAGACTGCGCCGCCAACACCGCGAGGTTTTCATTGTAACGCTCTAGTGCGGCGGTGCCGAGTTCGGCCGACAGCCCGCTGCCGGTGGTCGATTGGAGAAGGGCGGCAAGGTCGGTGGGCATGTCTGCCAGACTAGCCTGGTTCACGACGAGGCCGGAGAATTGCGCGCCAAGGCCCGCGGCGTCCGGAAAGACCACCTGTCCCTGCGTTACCTCGTCCAGCCGCCCCGAGACCGTCGTCTCGAGCGGCATCATCGTACCGTCAACGATACCAGCCTGAATCGCTTGATACAGCTCCGCATCTGGCAAGCTCACGGGCACCGCACCAACGGAATCGAGGAACGTCACCAAGCCCAGACCCACACCGGCGATCTTTTCCCCGGCGAGGTCTTGCGGCAGCGCCATGCCCGAGAAGTCGCCGGTCAGGACGTTGACGTCCATGTAGGCCGCCGCCAGAAGGTCCAACCCGAACAAATCGAAGGTGCGGTCCGCGGTTCGTCCAAGGGCCTCGAACAGGCGGGTTGCACTGTCGGCACCAAGGCTGTTTTCCAGGCCGAGCGTCAGACCCGCGAATTCGGGCCGCAGCGGCGAGGCAAACCAGCCAAGGTCAACGACGCCTTGGGCGACCGCGTCGTAAACCTCGTTCTGCGGGACGAGTTCGCCCGCGTGAAAGACCTGGATCTTATGTGCGCCACCCGACAGAGCCGATATGCTTTCCGCCCATACTTGGATCAGGTCTGCCTGAAAGCTGCCCCGCGGGACGCCTGTGACGAGGGTGAGATTGGCCATGGGAATGATTCTGCGACAAATTTATTGTAATGTGCGCCAGACGGCGCGCTGCAATAAGCTTTCTCCAACCGACATCGCCATAGCGGTCTGTCGTCGGACTGCAGGATCACCCCAATGGGCCGACAGAACAAGCATTTCTTGCCCAGAGCGGCGTCTGCGGTCGGGAGTGTTCGATCGGGCGGTGCAGACAGCCCGTTCCGACGTGACACGGCCTGGCGTGGAATGGATCGACCTGATTGTCCCTCGCTAGGGCACACCCGGACACCGCGACGGGTCCGTTCGGTTCTATCCGAACCGAACTCTTTCTCTGGTCGCGCGGTGTCGAAGCCGAGGTGCTGCCTGCCTGCCGAGAATTGGGGATCGGGTTCGTGGCCTATTCGCCGCTGGGCCGTGGCTTCCTCATCGGTCGGTTCCAGGACAGCGCCGGGTTCGAAGAGGGTGACTTCCGCGGCGCGCTGCCCCGGTTCCAAACAGCTACCATTGCCAGCAACAAACGCATCGCCGACCTCGTGGGCAGGATCGCGGCTCGGAAGGGATGCACCTCTGCCCAGCTTTCACTCGCCTGGCTGCTGGCGCAGGGTGACAGCATCGTGCCGATCCCGGGCACCAAACGGGTCGTCCATCTGCGCGACAATGTCGGTGCCCTCGACGTGTCCCTGAGCGCGACGGATCTGGAGGAGATCAAAACCGGGCTCGCCGACTTCCCGGTGGCAGGCGCGCGTTATACCGAAGAGGGGATGAAGGGAGTGGACGCATGAGCCGCTCTGCTGAACCGCTGGCGCAGCGGTGGCTCTACTGGACCGCCTTGAGCCAGGCGCAGCCGGGTCAAGAAATCCTGCCGACGGTGTGAGAAGATTGTCCAGGAACCGGCGCCGAGCCGCCCTATTCCGCGCAGCATGGCCGGCCCGAGCCTGCTGGCGTTCATTCTGGTCTCGAAGTGCGACGATCATGTGCCGCTCTACCGGCTGAACGAAATCTTCGCCCGCATGGGGGCGGATATTCCCGATACCACCATGCTCGATTGGTGCGGCGGGGCCAGGAAGACCTTGTCACCGCTGCTCGAAAAGATCGAAACCGCGATCATGTGTCAACGGCGGATCAGGTCAATAGCCCGAAGGTTCAGTCTGCCGGGGTGTCTGCGGCAGGCCGAATACTTCAAATATCAAAAAAGGGGGACGCGCCAGTCGAAGCGCATCCCCCTGATCTGTGCCACCCGACGGGCGCTTACCTGGACACCGGTCCGATCATCATGATCATCTGGCGGCCTTCCATCTTGGGCATGTTCTCGATCTTGCCCACTTCCTTGACGTCCTCGGCGACGCGTTCGAGCAATTCGCGTCCCAGATTCTGGTGCGCCATCTCGCGGCCACGGAAGCGCAGGGTGATCTTCACCTTGTCGCCATTCTCGAGGAACTTGAAGACCGACCGCATCTTGACCTCGTAGTCATGGATGTCGGTGTTGGGCCGGAACTTGATTTCCTTGACCTCGATGATCTTCTGCTTCTTGCGCGCCTCGGCCTCGCGCTTCTGCTGTTCGTACTTGAATTTGCCGAAATCCATGATCTTGCAGACCGGTGGGGCCGCATTGGGAGAAATCTCGACCAGATCAAGGCCCGCCTCTTCGGCCATTTCCATGGCGCGGGCGGGTGTCACGACGCCGACATTTTCGCCGTCCGCGCCGATCAGGCGGATCTCGGGCGACCGGATGCGGTCGTTGATGCGGGGGCCGGTTTCGCGCGTTGGTGGCGCGTTATGGGGTCTGCGGGCTATGGTAAAATTCCTTTTGTGTCCTTTGCGTCAGGGGCGCAAGGTAATGGCCGGGCGCGGGCGTTTCAAGCGGCAAATCGGCGGCGCGGAGAGGATTCCGTTCCTCGGGATCGGGGGTTTTCGATCAGGACCCCCGAGTACGCTCTTCGGACCGCGGAATCAATGCCGTACGCAGGGCCAGGGCCCCCGCGCGCCGCACCCGTCAAAGTGGCGCACCGGCAGCGGTCTCAGTCCAGGAACGCCTTTTCGACCACATAATGCTGCGGATCCGAATTGGCGCCTTCCTCAAGGCCATAACCTTCGAGCAGCTCTTTGATCTCGAGGTTGAAGGCCTGGTTGCCGCAGACCATCGCGCGGTCGGTATCGGGGGTGGGTTGGGGCACGCCCAGATCGCGGAACACCGTGCCGTCGCGCATGAGGTCGGTGATACGGCCCATCTTGGGGCTCTGTTCGCGTGTGGTGGTCGGATAATAGCGCAGCTTCGCAAGATTTTCCGCGCCGATCAGTTCAGCCATCACTTCGTCCTCGCGTAGCGATTCGACAAGTTGTGCGCCATAGGTCAATTCGCCGACCTCGCGGCAGGTGTGGGTGATGATGACCTCGTCGTAGTCTTCATAGGTCTGCGGGTCGCGCAACAGCGAGGCGAAAGGTGCAAACCCTGTGCCGGTGGCGAACAGCCACAGCCGCTTGCCCGGCAGCAGGGCGTCATGCACCAGCGTGCCCACGGGCTTGGGCCGCAGGATCAGGTCGTCACCCGGCTGGATGTGCTGAAGCCGCGAAGTAAGCGGACCGTCCTGCACCTTGATCGAATAGAACTCGAGCTCTTCGTCCCAGGACGGCGAAGCGATGGAATAGGCGCGCAGCAGCGGCTTTTGCTTGCCTGTCGTCGCGTCGGGTTCCCCCATCAGTCCGATCATCACGAACTCGCCCGACCTGAACCGCAGCGACGCAGGCCGCGTCACCCGGAAAGAGAACAGCCTGTCGGTCCAGTGCGTCACCTCTGTGACCTTCTGGGAGTCGGGAAGGGTGGGGACTTTGACGGCTTTGGCGTCGTTCACGGTCTGGTTCACGGGGCGGTGCTCAGTCATCTGTTGCATTTGCCGGAGGTTCTGCTCCGGCACCTTCCTAACTTGTGGGGTCGTCGGGGAAAAGGCGTCACTTCGGCGCGGCTCACTTGTGCGCCGTCAGCCCACCCAGTGTTGTCAGCCGCGCAATCGGGCCTGATAATTGTGGGATTGCCAGTCGGCGCGGAATCGCCACTGGTCCTCTGGCTGGCGGGCGGCCAGACCGTCGTCAATCTCGACCTCGTCAAAGCCCGCGCGGCGCGCCATGGCATACTGATCGGCGATCACATGCCCCTGCGCGCGCAGCCGCCCGGTGTAGCCGCGCAGCCGCAGCAGGCGGGCAAGGGTAAAGCCGCGTCCGTCCGCGGCGCTGGGAAAGGCGATGCGGATCATCGGCGCGGCCATCACGGCGCCCTCAAGCGTCGAATGTGGCGTGTCCGAAGGCACGTCCAGCGCCGGGGCGTCCGCTCCCTTTTCCAGGGGGGCAAGGGTGCCGTCCCCCTCGCCCGGAGGGGCGGAACTGTCCTGCTCGCCCAGTGGGGCGAAACTGTCCCGCTCGCCCAGTGGGGCGAAAGCGTCAGCACCCTCGCCCAGCGGGGCAAAGCCACCGGTCCAGTCGTCCGGGGCAAAGCCGTCATCCGTCACGATCACGCTCATGCGCGCTCTCCTTTGCGTTCTTGCGGTCTTGCGACCTGACCATCCACAAAATGGATGCCACATTCGTCCTTGTCCTGCCCGCGCCAGCGCCCGGCGCGGGCATCCTCGCCCGGGACCACCTTGCTGGTGCAGGGCGCGCAGCCGATCGACGGATAGCCCTGCGCCACCAGCGGGTGCCGGGGCAGGCGATTCTCGTCCATGTAGACGCGGATGTCCTCGGGTGCCCAATGTGCCATCGGATTGACCTTGATCCGGCCAGTCGCCTCTTCGATCTCGAAGAAATCAAGGCTGGCGCGGGTGCCCGACTGGTACCGCTTGCGCCCGGTGATCCAGCCGTCAAAGCCGTTCAGGGCGTTTTCCAGCGGCACGGTCTTGCGCAGGGCGCAGCAGCCGTCCGGGTCGGAAAAGCGAAGCGCGCCATAAGGGTCCCGCTTTTTCAGGGTGTCTTCGTCCGTCCGCAGAATGCGCACATCGCGCAGGCCAAGCCGTTCGGCCATCTCGGCCTGATAGACCAGCGTTTCGGCAAACAGCAGCCGCGTGTCGATGAACAGGACCGGCGTGGTCCGGTCGACCATGGCGACCAGATGCAAAAGCGCCACCGATTCGGCGCCGAAACTCGACACCATGGCGATGCGACCGGCCTCGGGATCCCTGAGCGCGCCGCGCAGCACGTCCGTTGCGCCGTGGTGGCGATACCGGGCGTTCAGCGCCGTGGCGCGGGCGCGCAGGGCGTGAAGGTCGGCCCGACGCGGGCGGGCGCTATCGCTTGCGCCGCGCGCGTCGTCGCCCCCGCCAGCCGGATGAAGGGCGTGGGGATCATGCAGCATCCCGGGCCGCCTCCTTGTCCGGATAAAGCGCGGACTTGAACGGCGTCATGCCGGTGCGCCGGAAGGTCTCGATAAAGGTCTCCTCGCGGCTGCTGCGGATGTCGAGATAGGTCTGCACGATGGTTTCCACCGCGCCCACGATCTCTTCTGCCGGAAAGCCGGGACCGGTGCGCGCGCCCAGCGCCGCGGTCTGGGTATGATCGCCGCCCAGTGTGATCTGGTAGTTCTCGACCCCAGCCCGGTCCAGCCCGAGGATGCCGATATGGCCCACATGATGGTGACCGCAGGCGTTGATGCAGCCCGAGATCTTGATCTTCAGATCGCCAATCTCGTGTTCCAGCTTCAGCTCGTCAAACCGCGTGGCGATCTCCTGCGCGATGGGGATGCTGCGGGCCGTCGCCAGCGCGCAGTAATCCATGCCCGGGCAGGCGATGATGTCCGAGATCAGGCCGATGTTCGCCGTGGCAAGGCCGTGCTGTTGCAGAACCGCATGGATCAGCGGCAGGTCAGCCTTGTGCACATGCGGCAGCACGATGTTCTGCTCGTGGCTTACCCGCAATTCGTTGTGGCCATAGCGTTCGGCCAGATCCGCCATCACGCGCATCTGTTCGGCCGATGCGTCGCCGGGCGTCGCCCCGTGTGCCTTGAGGCTGATCTGCACGATGGCATGCTGCGGATCGCGGTGCGCCGTCAGGTTGGTGTCCGCCCACGACCGGAACACCGGGTCTTTGGCATAGGCCGTCTCGAACGGCGCGACCGGGGCTGCCCGCAGCGGTGGGGGCGCGAACTGCGCCTCGATCCCGGCAAGGATCTGCTGGTCCACACCGCTGAATGCCGGGCGCAGCTCGGCGAAACGGGCGTCGACAAGCGTGCGGATCTCGTCGATGCCATGCTCGTGCACGGTGATCTTGATGCGCGCCTTGTACTTGTTGTCGCGCCGCCCGATGAGGTTCCAGACCGACACGATCGCCTCGAGGTAGGGCAGCAGATCGGCTTGGGGCAGGAAATCGGTGATGACCTTGCCGATCATCGGCGTGCGCCCCAGTCCGCCCCCGACGATGACCTCGAAGCCCTGCGCGCCGTCGCGCTCGACGATGCGCAGCCCGATGTCATGGGCGCGGATCACGGCGCGGTCGGCCTCGGCCCCGGTCACGGCGATCTTGAACTTGCGCGGCAGGAATTGAAATTCCGGGTGATCCGTCGACCATTGGCGCAGCAGTTCGGCCACCGGGCGCGGGTCGGCCACTTCATCCGCCGCCGCACCGGCGAAATGATCGGCTGTCACATTGCGGATGGTGTTGCCGCTGGTCTGGATCGCGTGCATTCCCACATCGGCCAGCGCTTCCAGCATGTCGGGCACATCGCGCAATTTGGGCCAGTTGTACTGGATGTTCTGCCGGGTGGTGAAATGGCCGTAACCCCTGTCCCACCGGTCAGCGATCATCGCAAGCTGATGCATCTGCCGCGAATTCAGCGTGCCATAGGGTATCGCAACCCGCAGCATATAGGCATGGAGTTGCAGATAAAGCCCGTTCATCAGGCGCAGGGGTTTGAATTCGTCCTCGGTCAGGCTGCCGTCGATCCGACGTCCCACCTGCGCACGGAACTGTGCCACGCGGTTTCGAACGAAGGCTGTGTCGAAGTCGTTATAGTGATACATGGCGCTGCTCCTTGCGGGGGCCGCAATTCTCTTGGAGAATTGCATTGAGTTTTTCTTAGAAAAACTCGCTTTTTCTCAACTGAATCGGCTTTCTTGCAAAAGCTTGCTTTGTCTCAGGCGGATTCCTGTTTCCCGTGGGCGTGGTTCGATGGCCCCCGGGTGCGAAAGATCTCGCGGAAATGCACAGGTTGCGGTCCCCACTCGCCCAGTTGCGCTTCTGCCAGATAGGCGCCCACAGCGACCGAGTGCTGGGACAGCGCGTGCAGCAGGCGCAACTGCCCATGGGCCTCATCCTCGATCAGTTCCGCCTGTGCTATGTCGCGGGTCCAGCCGTCATCTTCGGTCAGCCAGATCGCGTCGCCTTCGATCAGGTCGTTTGCGGTGACGACTTTGGGAGTGAATTCGCGGCTCATGACAGGGCCTCCTTCAACAGGTCCGGGGTGGCAAGGGCGGCTTCGGCGACGCGGGGCGCCAGACCGAACAGAGTCAGGGCAGGGCCGGTCATCGCGGCGCGGCTCAGCGTGGGTTCAAGCTGGGACAAAGTGGTGCTGACGATCCGTTGATCAGCACGCGAGGCATTTTCGACCACGGTCACCGGCGTTGATGGATCAGCACCGTGCATCAGCAATCGCCCCTGAATGAAGCGGGCGGATTTCTTGCCCATATAAATTGCGGCAACTTCGCCCGGGCGGGCCAACGCCGCCCAATCGTGATCGGCAAAGCCTTTCATGTCGTGCCCGGTCAGGAACCGCACCGAAGAATTGCGTCCGCGTTTTGTCAGGCTCTGTCCGATCCCGGCCACCGCGGCGCTGGCGGCGGTGATCCCCGGCACGACGGACCAGTCCAGTTTGGCGGCGTCACAGGCCTCGATCTCTTCATCCAGCCGCCCGAACACCGTCGGATCGCCGGACTTCAGCCGCACCACATGGGCACCACCAAGCGCATGAAGGATCATCAGCGCGTTGATGTCGCCCTGTGCCATGGATGCGCCGAACCCTTCCTTGCCAGCGTCCAGCAGCACTGCCTCGCGCCGGACGAGTTCAAGGATTTCGGGTGTCACCAGACGGTCGTGGATCACAACATCGGCCTCATCCAGCGCGCGGCGGGCCTTCAGGGTCAAAAGGTCGGGATCGCCGGGGCCGGCACCGACAAATTCCACCCGCCCGGCGCGGGGCGCTGTGTTCAGATGCTGGCTCATCAGGGCGTCCAGAGCGGCGGGCAGGGCGGGCGCACCCCCGGTTGCCATGGCCCGTGGACCGGCGGAGAAATAGTAGTCAGACCAGAACTCCCGCCGCGCCGCACCAAAGGGCAGCGCATCGGCCCGGGCGCGAAACGCCTTGCCGATCCGCGCCAGAGTGCCCAGAGCTTGCGGCAGGCGGTCCTCCAGATCGCGTTTGATCGCGCGGGCCAGTACCGGTGCCGCACCTTCGGTGCCGATGGCGACGGTCACGGGGTCACGGTCGACAATGGCGGGGGTGATGAATTCACTGTCGGCGAGATTGTCGACGATGTTCACCAGTGCGCCATCGCGCCGGGCCAAGGCAGCGACACGGGCATCTTCATCCGCGTCCTCGTTCGCGGCATAGAACAGGGCAGCACCTTTCGCGTCGCCGGGTGCCATTGCGCGCTGTTCCAGTGTCAGCCGCCCGGAATGCGCCCATGCGGTGATTCCCGGCGCGGGATCGGCGGCAAGGACCGTGATCTTCGCTTCGGTCTTGAGCAACAGCCGCAGCTTGGCCAGAGCCGCTTCGCCGCCACCCGACAGCACGATCCTGCGGCCTTCGACGGCAATAAAGATTGGAAAGTGTTTCAT
>JAGXGV010000092.1 GCA_024636635.1 Puniceibacterium sp. | reverse complement strand
TGCCGACCCTCATTCAAGGCCAAACCGGCGTTGGAAAGGAGCTTTTCGCGCGCCTGATCCATGCGGGATATGCGGCGAAGGGGCCTAATCCGCCGTTCACGCCCATCAATTGTGCGGCCCTTACCCGAGAGATGCTGGAGCACGAACTGCGTCCGGCTTTCGCAGGCATGTCCGAAAGTGGTCAACCGCGGCGGCGCGACGGCGGCGCATTTCTGATTCTGGACGAACTTGGCGAATTGCCGATCGACCTGCAGCCGGTTCTGCTGCGCACGCTTGAAACTGTATCGCCCGGAACCAGCGAAAGATCTGCGGCACGGCTGATTTCGCTGACAAACCGGTGCCTGAAGGACGAAGCCGCCGCCGGGCGTTTCCGAGAAGACCTTTACTATCGGCTGGGTGCAATCGTGCTAGAGATTCCGCCCCTGCGCGACCGGGGCGACGATATCCTGCTTATCTTCGAGCATTACAACCAGCTTGTGGCAGCCCAGACCGGACGTGACCCGCTGATCCTTGGCCCGGACATCGAAGAAACCATGATGTCCTACGGCTGGCCGGGAAACGTCCGCGAATTGCGCAATGCCGTGTATGCGATGCACTGCATGGCCAAGGCCCGACGGGTCACGCTGACAGACCTTCCGTTTCATCGGGCCATCGGGACCACGGCGACGCAACCCATCGAACAAGCAAAGATCGCGCCCGGTCCAACGACGTCAGAGTGTCTGAAAGACGCAGAGGTCGCGCATATTGAAAATGTGCTGTTTGCTCATCACGGCAACCTAAGCAAGACGGCGATCGCCTTGGGCATTTCCCGCCCCACACTTTACCGTAAGATGCGCGTCCACAATATCCGCTTTTCAGAAATCGAATTTCTTCGAAGCTGACCGAACCAATGCAATGATCGCGACGAACGTCTTAAGGAACTTCTGATCAATAGGCCCCATCGGAAGGTTTCTTCGTAGGATTACTCTAAGCGAGAACATTACCCGAACTTAATCAGGTTCCCCATTCTTTGTCGGGTCTGATGTGCAATGGCCGCGTAATTTTGCGCTCAGCCGCTCCAGAATGCCAGTCGAAGTCGCCGGACAGGATGACGTGATCCCACCCGAGCGGCGATGTGTGGGGTAGGAATGCGGCATCGTATAGCGGGCTGGTTTTGGCGAGATGACTGGCCGCCTTTTCGATGTAGAACGTGTTCCAGAACGTGATGGCAGCAATTATGAGGTTGAGCGCCATCGCGCGTTTCTGTTGAGCCGCGTCAGAGCGATCATGAATGCGCCCTTGTGAATGAGCAAATACGGCTCTGGCCAGCGAGTGGCGCGCTTCACCCTTGTTTAAGCCTGCATGGCATTCCATGCGCAGATCGGGTTCTCAATCCAGTCGAGCATGAAGAGCGTGCGTTCGATGCGGCCGATTTCTCCGAGGGCAAGATAGAGCCGGTTTTGCTGACGGTATGCCCCAAGCTTGCGCAAGATTTCAGACGGTTTGAGAGACTTGTCGCGTATGCTGGCCGCGAGCCGCATGATGTCGCCCCAATGCTGCCGGATCACCTCTTCGTTGATCGGTTTGCCCATGATGGGCGACAACGTGGGCCACGCTTTCGCGCTCCCGAAGCAGGCCAACCTCCGGTTCGGAAAGTCGCGCAGACGCGGCGCGAAGGTCATCCCCAACAGATGGAACAGGGCAAAGACGTGATCCGACAGAACACACTGGTCGCCAACTGGGCAACCGAAGTTGCGAACGCAAACGCGGCATTCGCCTTGAATTCCTTCGCAGTCGCAAGTGTTCCGCTGAACAATGATTTTACTGACGCCATCACTCAGCCCGAAGCCACCGTCAATGTTCTTGCGGAGCTGACCGTCGCCTTCCCGATGAGCGTTGCCGGACTGACATTGCGTGTCTTTGTGTCACCCAAAGGGGTTGCGCCTGACACGTCTGATGGCAGCCCGGAACTTGCAGGATCAATTGGTTTCTTTGGCATGCGCGCGATGGATCACACCATGCATGGTAAAGGGGGGAATGATCCAGCCATATTCGACGTGGATGTGACCAATGCCATCAGCCGTCTGACGGAATTGGGTGTCATGCAACCCGGTGCAGAAATTGATGTGGCTGTCGTGCCGGTGCGTTCTGATGGTGGTGTCAGTAGGGCCCGTTCTTTGGGCGGTATCTTGCAATCCGTGCGGCTCAAAACCATCTAAAGGAAATGAAACGTCTCATCCTAGGACTTAGTTTTGCGGCCCTGTTCGGGGCCGCAGGCGTGGCAAGTTGCGAAATGACGGATTTGGTTGATATCCCCGTGACCATTCCCGCAGGCACGGACCCTGTGGTGCTTGAGGTGCATATCGGACCGCTTCCGGGCCGAGCACAGGTGCGGGTGCTGACCCTTGACGGTGTGCTGGTCGGCAGTCTTGGGGCGTTTGGCATGATGGGCATGGCCCCCGCGGGATTCCCGCATATGGCTGTGCCGCGTCGGCCCGAATTGACCGGTGATCTACATCTGACCGGGCAAATCCTCATGAACGGTTCCGAACGCCCGGCCACAAAAGATGAGCTGCTGGGAATCCGGGTTCTGACGCCCTGAGGACCCGTGCCCGCGGGCTGACGCCGGACTTTCGGGATCGAAAACGACACCGGCTATGCGCCCCAACAGCGCGCACAGCCGACTATCCCTTCAGCATACCCGCGTCAGGGCCGCACGCGCCTTAGCTGACAACTTCGACAGCCTGCATCATGCCCTCATCTTCATGTTCCAGGATGTGGCAATGGATCACGTACTTGCCTGTGAACCGCACAAACCGCGACAGCATCGTGAAGGACCCCGGCGGGTTCACATCGTGTTCGGCCGCCGTCGGAATGGCCATCGTGTCCTGCCAGCGTCGCAGCGGGTCGTCCTCGGCAAGCTCGACGTTGTTGATATGCGTCACAAAGAACGGGTTCACATGGATGTGGAACGGATGCGTGAAGGTGTTGCGATTGGAGACATGCCAGCGTTCGGCCGTTCCAAGCTTCATGGTTTGTTTGACCTGACCGTCGAACTCTTCCCGGTCGATCATGAAACGCGTGGGGGATTTCTTGAACTCAAGGAAGAACTCGACATCCCGATCACGCACAACAGTGGCCGGATCGATTGGCGCAACCAACGGACCGCCACCCGGCAATGTCGGATCCTCCGACCATTCCGCATCCATCGGCGCGCCCTCGATCCGTACTTTCAACTCCATCGCATCGGAGGGCTGGGGTGTAGAGGCCGTCGTTTCAACACCCATCATCGCGCTCGCCATCATGTTGGGCATTTGACGTGCAACCAGGCTCAGTTCCCCCTGGACTGCATCCTTTGGCACACGCACCATAAAGTCGGTGCGGTTTCCCGGGGCCAGTGCCGCCGGGTTTTCCCATGGCGCCCCGGTGTTGGTGGTGTCGATCTTGATGCGTTTGTCGTAGGTGATGCCGTCAAAGGCAATCTGGTAGACATCCAGCGCTTCGCCGCCATCCACACCAGTTAGATTGAGACTGACAAACGTGTCCGCACGCGGTGCGGCATTGATGATGCGCCACCGGCGCACTTCACCGGGCCGCATGACGATCTCGGGGTTTTTTGTCCCGCCGCCCTGTCCAGATGGATCAACCAGAACGAGGTGCGGCTTGCCGCCACTGTCGCCCGGAGCCGCGGAATCCTGTTCGATGTCACGCATTTGCACCAGCAAGATGTCCTCTGGCGCGTTTTCGATGTAGCTGGGCATCACTCCGGGCTTGTCCAGCACGATCAGCGGACCCACCAGCCCATTGCCCACTTGCTGGGCCGTTGAGCCATGTTTGTGGGCATGATACCAGAACGTCCCCGAGGGGTGATCCTCGGGCAACTCAAAGTTATAGGCCGTGCTGACCTTGCGGATTTCGCCCATGTTGCAGGCTTCGGGAATTTCTTGACCCCCGGGGACAAGGGTCAGGAAGATGTTGTCGCTGTCGCGTCCGTCCGTCGCCTTGTACGGGTCGACGTGCAGCCCGTGGGTGTGAAGATTGGTACTGTTGGAGGCATGATACTGGTTCATGTTGGGCGGGCAGAATTCCTCGGGGGTCTGGGCGTCGAGAGAGTTGATAAGGTTAACTTCCAGGCTTTCTCCTGGCAGGACATTCAAGGTGGGCCCAGGTGTCTGTCCGTTGTACGTCCGCAGCTTGGGCGCGTTTGCCACGTTGGGATCGACAACAGCCATCACGATATTCAGATCCACCGGACTCTGGGCCGCCATCAACGGCCGCACGGCAAGCGGCAACACGCTCGCGAGGGCACCAGCTGCCGTGCCTTGAAGCAAGCTCCGCCGCGTCAAATACGTAAGTTCTTTACGAAAAGTCATAGGATCGCCTTTCAGAATTGTTCCGGATAAATACTTAATTCAAGCATAGGTAGAGTAGCAGGTAATGAAACCCGGTCAATTTCTTCGGGTCTAACGATATGAATTGGCCGTTGAAGCCGCCGCCCCGACGCTCTGCAGAATTAGCCCGAAACCACTTCCTTCGTGACTGCGCAGCATCAATATACTGAACATTGTCAGTCTGCGAATTCACCTGACGTGTCGAAGCTCTGCCCAAGCAGAGTAGGACGGGTATTCAGCTTACCGGGCGGCCTTCGCAATAATCTGATCCACGCCAACAATAGATTCCATGACTGCCGCATCTCACCTCGTCCAGCCGCTTACATTGCGCGGTCTAGAGATCCGCAACCGCGTTGTGATCTCCCCCATGTGCCAGTATTCCGCGCATGAAGGCCATATGGACGATTGGCATCTCGTGCATCTCGGTCGTTTCGCGATCGGCGGGGCTGGGATTGTCTTTACTTAGGCAACTGCCGTGCAGAAACGTGGAAGGATAACACATGGGCGCCCCAGGTGCTGTCAGACTAACTCGAACCAGTCTCAGTTTCCCGGAAACCTCAATCTGTTAGGCTGCGCAGAGACCGCGCCACTCAGTAAGAGCGGCGGCGCGGTTCAGCTTGAAATTTGATCGCCTGTGGAGGTGGCGCTCCCCAAGGCTTGCAAACGTTCCTTGCAACTCGCCCTGCCGATCAGGATCGACTTGCGCAGAGCTTTCGCCAACAATCGCAATACCAACAATCGCTCTGAACGAGAAAATTGGCAGAAGGATCAAAGCGAGCAACCCAAACTGTGGCGTCTCCGATTTCAACCGTGCCAGAGATGCGCAACTGCCTGTCGAGGTTCGCGAAGGTGCTGCTGCCGTCGTCCAGAGTATTCCCCTGATTGGCGAAATCCTGAAAAAGCTATTTGATCTCTTTTTTTAGGCGGCAGCGCCGAAAGGTGCAAACTCCTAGTAGCAGCGCCATATATGTCAGGTATGCTGACATAACGCATAATAGTAATTATGTCATATAAACCCATAGGTCGATCGGAATGCGATGTTATACAAGCTCTTCAAATGACGATTTCAGAATGTCCATGACACTGAATTCGGGTCTGCGGATCACGATGTCGTCCATGCTGAAATTCATGCCGGTCGCCTCGTTCCAACCGACCGGAATCGTCACGCCGACCGACATCTCTGGGCCGAATTCGCCGAGAGTCTTGCGCCACGGCCCCCAGGTTTTCGAAATTTCGGTCAGCACCAGATCGATCCCCGCCGTCACGCTGGCATTCACGCCGACGCGGAACTTCGGCTGCGCGTTCGCCTCGACCAACGCGGACACACTCAGCCCGTCAGCCCGGTTCCAGGCGACATCGACAGCCGCCGCCGCATCGGCGGCAATCCCGAGTTCTGCGTCCAGACCGACGCGCCCTTCGACGAAGGCCACGGCCGCGCGCGCGCGCAGGCCGCCACCGATATCCAGACGGAACCCCGCATAGGCCGGCACGACAAAGCGCGCCTGGCCGGTGATCGTGGCATCCTCTGGTCGGTCAAGGTCCATCTCTGCACCGACCTGTGTGTCGACCAGTTGTCCGGGGCCGACGAAGGCATTGAACGACAGATCCGCGTCGGAAAAGGCGAAGATGCCGATCCCGACGCCGCCCAAAGATACCCCCCAGACCGGAAAATCGGGTGTTTCGACGTGCAGCAGGGTCCGGTTGAAGTCCTGTCGCGGGAACACGTCAAAGGTCGGCGGCAGGCCGATCGTGCCGCGCAGGATGATATTGCCAACAGGCGTCAGTTCGATCCCCGCCGTACCGCGCAAGATGCGCCCGAAGGTGACCGCGACGTCGCCGCGTCCGAACACGGTCACGGCGTCGGATACTTCGCCTTCGACCGGGTTGCCGTCCTCGTCGATCGGCGCGTTGGTCGCCGTGAACCGCAGGGTGCCGGACGCGGCCCCCTTGGCGACGGCAAGGTTGCCGCCGAACACCACCCGATCGCCATCGATGCCGATCGCGATCTCTCCCGTCGCCCCGGCGATATCAAGCGCGGCCGTGCCCGCTCCGCCAAAGGTCCATTCCCCTGTCTCGGGATTGCGCGTCGCATAAAGCGATGCGGTGGCAGAACTGACACCGGGAATCCGTTCGACAGGCAATTGAATGTTGTCGGCACCCAGCCGCAGGCCAGCCTCTTGCGAATAGCTGGCCGTGACGACGACGCCATCAAGCGCACCACCCAGAACCATCGACCCCGAAAAACTGACGGCATCACGGCTGAAGGTCGCGGTGAATTCGCCGGACCGGACACCCGGCAGCTTGCCGTCGCCGACGCCTGCGTTCAGCGTCAGGGTCAAGGTGTCGGCCCCGTAGTTATAGACGACCTGCGCACTGGCCGGATCAAGGAAGTCGAGGTTGAAGTTGAAGGTGCCGGAAATGATCGTGTTGCCGTTTTCGACCCGCGCCTGAACCGACCCGGTGCCCAGTTGATCGACGGCCAGACCCGCCACGCCTTCGACATAGACGCCATATTCGCCAACGCCGAGGTTCAGCGCCGCCTCTGTCACCGAAACAGGGCCAAAGCTGAGCCGGTCCGTGGGGATCGGAAATGAGATGAAGATGTCGGTGCCCCGGATGTAGATCGGCACCTCTAGCTGTGGAAACAGCGCCTTGGTCGCGGAAATCGTGCCGTTGGCATAGATCGTGCCGTCGGAATCGATCCCGGCCTCCTGGAACGACACGGGACTTGCCCCAAGGATGTTCGTTTCCGCCGTCCGCAGGATATCATTGATCTGGGACCCGCGAATGTAGCCGCCAAAGCCGAAATTTTCCTGCGGGTTGACGATCAGCCGGCGGTCGCCGCCGACAAGGATCGGATCGATCACCGGGTTGCGCCCGCGCCGGAACAACCAGCCGTTCAGTCCCGCGATCCGCGGCGAAGCAGCGGGGTCGGGGTTGATGTCGGCAGACACGAAATCAAAACCCGGAAAGAAACTCTCGGCCCCGTTGAAGGGACGCGCGCCGTCCGCCGTCAGGCGGAACCTGCGGCGGAACCCGCCCGTGTCGGACGTAAAGATGCTGGCGACGCTTGGGGTCACGGGGCTGCCGTTAGGTCGATGGGTGATCAGCCCCTCATCGGCCACCTCCTCGACCGACAACTCGCGCAGCTCGTCAAGGTGTTCGCCGCCCAGGATCTGCGACAGCGTCCAATAGGCATTCGTCGTCTGCATCCGGATCGCGCGTCCGGTAATCCGGCCGAACCGCACCCGCCAGTTCGGATTCATCTTGATGTTGCCAAGGTCAGGCTTGCGGCGATCCGGGTGCGACGCCCAGAAGCTTTCTGGAATCGCCTCCATGATCCGGTTCAGGCGGCGGTCGAATTCGGCCCGGATCGTGCCGCCGGAACTGGCGTTCGGTCTGCCGGCGAACAGCCAGAAGTTGCTGGTGCTGTCTTCGCCGCCCAGTTGCAATTCCTGGACGTGATCCACCTGCATCCCGCTTTCGACATAATTGCCGCTTTGTGTCCAAAGCGGGATCTGCAAGGCCGGTGACATGCCAAGCTGCGCCTCTCTGCCAGAGATCAGAAGGCTAGAGGCGGTGGACGAACGGTCGTTCTTGAGCCGCAGAAAGTGGATCTCTTGTCTTTCGCCATTGATGATCGGTTCCTGCGCGTTAAGGCCCCAGTGATCGACCTGTGCCGCAAGTCGGGACGCAAAGGCATTCCCGACCCGCGTCCGCCACTGGCTTGACGCGCTGGCCCCGCGCGGCGTCTGGCGCACAAAGGTGAACTCTCCTGTCGTGCGGATGGATTGGTCGGGGTGGTTGGCATAGGCCTGAGGCATCCCCGCCGGATAGCGGGTCTCGTCCCGGTCGCGGGCACCTTTCGGCGCACCCTGGATCGTCGGGATCGAGATTTCGGGCAACACGAAGGTCCCGCCCTCGGCACCCGGCGTCAGATCAAGCCGGCCCTGTGCCGCACTGCCGACGAATGACATTTGTGGGGCCGCCGCGGCCGCGGCCGCAGCAGTGTCCGCCTCGGGATCGGGCTCGCGTTGCAGGGTCTTGGCCTGGGCCATGTTGCCAAGGCCCTTTTGCTGCTGGGTATGCACCAGTTCGTGCGCCAACAGGCGCTGCCCGCCCGGCGCATCCGGGCGATAGTGACCGGCCCCGAAAAAGACGTCATTCCCCACGGTGAAGGCACGCGCGCCGACGGACCGGGCCGCCTGCGCCGGGCCGGCACCGTCATGGATGCGCACGCCCGACAGGTTGCGGCCCATGCCGCCTTCCATCTGCTGCCGGACGGGGCCGGGCATGGGCCGCCCCCCCGCCGCGCGCATCCGCCCGATGCTGTGTTCCGCCGCCGCCGGGGCGGTTGACGGGCCGTCCGCGCTGCGCTGGACGACGGTGCCGGCATCGGGATCGTCCGGGTCCTTGACCTTGGTGGTCGTGATCTTCTTGCGCGTCGCAGGGCTTGGCGGCGTCATCGCCGGCACGCGCTGCACCGCCGCGACCGGCAATCGAGAGATCGCGGGCGGGGCCATCGGCGCGGCAGCCGGCGCGCGGGCGGTCACCCGGTCGGCGATATGATCGGCCTCGGCCTCATACCGGTCGCGGGCCGGGCCGACGGTCAGCTTCTTTTGCACCGGCGTTACCCGATCCGCCGGTTTCGCCCGTGCCGCAAGGGGGGCCGCGCGTGCCACGGCCTAACCCGCGAACTGCGCCAGCACGTCCCTGACCGCGGCCTGCCAGGCCGTCGCATGGGCCACGCGCCGACCGGGGATCAGGGCGGCGACGTCGTCCGTCGTCATCCCGCTGACCTGTGCCAGGTCCTTCAGCGAACGCATGCCGGCCTCGGTCTCGGCCCGGGTCAGATGGCCCGGCGGCACCTTTGCGGCGACAATCGCCGGATGGCGGCGGATCAGTTCGCGCGCGGTCTGAAAATCAGGCGCGGATTTGCCGGTTGCCACCTGCAAGGTCACCACGGTTCCAAGGGCGACGCGGATTTGCGGGTGTGGCGACTGGTCCAGCACCTCGCCCGCCTGCGCGGGCATCCGCACCAGTTTCACCGGCCCCATCACCAAATCGTCACCCAACGTGTCACCCGCCTTTTCCAGCGTGCTGCCGACCAGATCAGGCACAGCGGTCGTGCTTTCCTTCGTCGGAGTGAAGGGCGAGATATCGAGCCGTTCGACCGGCATATCCAGAAACACCTGCGCGCCCGCCGACAGTTTCGGTGCCCGCAGGGCACCAAGCGTGGTGCCGTCGATATCCGTGATCACGACCCGCGCGTCGTTGACCGGCTGGGCGTTCTTCAGTGCAAAGGCACCACCTTCGCCGCTTTTCGTCTGGTCAAGGATCGTCCCGTCAGGGGTCATCAGGCTGACGATCAAACCGGCCTTGCCGCGCCCGTCCTTGCTGGCGCGCCCTTGCACCAGCGTGGCATCGCCGGTCGGCGTCAGGGGCCTGATCTGTTCCTTCTCGCGCTGGACATCCATCGACGCGGTCTTGGACCGCATCGCCGCCGCCGCCGTCTTCAACTGGGCCGCGCGGTCGGCCTTGCCGCGCCGGTCCTGGCGGCTGGCGTCCCGTTCCATCTGGGCCGCGCGCTTGTCGCCCAGGCGGGCCCCGGACGACAACACGCCGACGCGCGCGATCGCGGCCACTTCGACCAATGCCGAGGCCCCCTTGAGGTTGTCGGGATTGCCCATCGTTTCGATGTCGATTGCCATGTCGGCCCCCTATCCTAGCAGCGCCTTCGGCGCGATTTCAGCGATGGCATAGCCGCCCAGCCGGTAGTTCGGCGGCCTGTCAAAGATCTTGTCACCCTTCAGCACCGGGAATTCGACGCTGTCCTTGCTACATTTGAAATACAGCGCACTCTGCGCTTCCGATGCGGGATCGGCGTTCGCATCATTGGTCCCGACGATGATCTTGGCGGTGTCGCCCCGCGTTCCTGCATGGGGGGCTGGCGGGTCTTGCGCGATGATGCGGGGCGTTGTCGCGTCCTTGACGTAAACGTAGATGACCTGGACGTCATACCCCGCCGCCGCGATGGCACCCTTGCCAGCCGATTCCGACATGCAGGTGACGGCTGGCATGACCGCCGTTTCGTGGGTGTCGGGGTGCGGCGCATCGTTGCCGCTGCCGGTGCCGATCGTGTCGGTGCCCCCCCCGGTCACGATCGTGTCAGTGCCACCGCCCGCACCGCCGCCGCCGGTCGGATCGGGCGGGACGGTCGTCGTGCTGCCGAGAAAGTCGAAGATGTTGCCGTCACCGTCGAACAACGACCACATCCAGTCCTGGATCACCTCGCAGTAGGGCTTTTCGATGAACCGGGCCAGCATGGTTTCGACCAGCGACAGGTTGTGCTGGCGCTGGATGACCATCGGCCCAGCGCCAAAAAGTGCTGTCGCGGCAAAGCAGTGGGTGCCCTGGTTCAGTGACTGGGTGTTCAACAGGACCGCGTGGCTGAGGCCGGAAAACAGGCAACTGCCGACGGGTTCCTGGATCCGGTTGCCGTTCATCCGCACCGTCGCGGCGGGGGTGAAGGCATTGGCAAGGATCAAACCGACGCCGCGGTCGACCTCGATCTGGTTGGCGTTCATGCTGACGTCGTCCAGGCTGGCCAGCAAGACACTGCTGACCGGGTTGGTGGCGCCGGTCGGCGCGGGGGCCAGTGTGACCTGGTTGTCGTTGAACATCGTCTCTCCGCCGACCGCGGGGAAAAGGGCGGTCAGGCGCGCGTTGCCCATCCCGGTCATCAGGTCGGACACTTCTTGAAGCCATGCGGCATTGAAGACCGACACCGCCATGCCGCCCATCGCGGCCACCATCAGTTCGGCGATCAACATGCCGCCGCCCGCGAAATCGGCCCTGTCGATGCCGTCGGTCACGACAAGGGCCGTCAGCAGCATCGCGGCCGACGTGGCAGGCGGCAACACGGCGATCAGCACGCCGATCAGCTGCAAAAGCGAGTCCTGCGACCGGGCCGTGCCGACAAGCTGGTTGTTGGTGATCTGCACAGGCCCCAGCGCAATGGCCTTGATCGCCTGCCCGTTCGGGCTGTCGATGACATTGCCCGACATGGACAGCGCCGCGCGGCGGATGGGCGTGGCGCGGACGTTCCGGTCGGAAACCTCGGTCGCTTGGGTCAGGCACCAGCCAATGTTGACGCCGCCTGTCCGGCCGATGGTATCCGTGGCCGTGCCGTTGGCAAAGATGTGGTTGTCGTCGATCTCGATCCCCTGGCCGAATAGGACAAAGACCCCGCAGACCGGCGCGGCCGTGTCGCGCCCGTTGTCCTGAATGCGGTTTTCGCGGATGAACAGCAGGTCACAAGAGGCCAGCGCGATGCCCCCGTAGCCGGTGAAGTAGCTGCCTTCCGGGGCCGGCGTCGCAAGGTCCGAGGTCAGGCAATCGCGAATATCGTTCCGCACGATCCGCAGATCGGACACGGCGATCATGTCATCCCCTTCGGTCAGATCGAAGAAATGGCTAACCGCGATCCCGTTCATCCCCATGCCGGTGATCCGGTTGTCGGTGATGCGGATGCGCCGCAACTCTCCGCCCGATTCAGGCACAAGATCGGGGTCCTGGTCGGGCGGCGGGATCAACGTGCCCTCTGCCACGATGCAGCCGGCGGCGTTGACCGTCCATGTGATGCCCAGCGTCCAGAACCCCAGGCCGCCGGAATTATCTGCGGCGACCCATTCGATATGGCCCAGCGTGATGCCATTGCCCTTGCCGCCCAGAATGGCGTTGTCGCAGATGTCGATGTCGTCGGATAATCCGCCCAACTGGATGCCACCCATGGGCCGCGATTCCACGGCCGGCAGCGGGTCCTGCGTGACGCCGATCCAATTGCGGCAGATCGTGCAGGTGTCACCCAGCAAGAAGATCGCGGGATCGGTCCCCCCCATGACCTGCGTGCGTGGCACGGTCAGGGCGCGCATTTCGATGTGGCAATCGATGATCCGGGTGCCGTTGCAGTCGTTCAGCCATAGCGCCGACAGGTCGCGGCCCAACAGCGTCAACCGCTGAAAGGTCAGGTCGGCGCAGACAGCCTCTGGGTCGGTCGGACCGACGCGCGATCCGGCCAGCACGATGTCGTCCGTATCGGCGGCCATGGTGACATCCTGCACCGTGATCCCGCTGCAAGCATTCAGGGTAAGCGCCGGGCCTTCGGCCGCCTGCCAGACCGTTTCACCCGGGCAACCGCTGAAGGTGATGTCGCTGCGGCCCGTCAGCGTCACGCTTTCGGTGAAGGTGCCGCGCAGCAGGCAGACCTTGCCGCCGGTCAGCGGCAGGCGGACGATCGCCTCTGCGATCGAATCCACGTCACCGTGGGAATGCTCCCCGTCGCCGACGGTGACCTCGCAGCAGGCCGGCACCTTGCACAGCTTGCGGAATCGTTCGCGGCAATCGTGGACGGCGGGCACCAGATCGCCCGTGTCATCAACCGTCCACGCGATGATGGCCAGCGGGGCGGCATGCCTCATTGGGCCGTGTGGTGGCACCGGCGCGGCGGCGTCCATCAACGCCCAGGGCGTGACCGTGTCGGGCGCATTGGGGCGGGCGGCGACCACCCAGTAGTCCCCCGCCATGCCAAAGCCACCATCGGCGCGTTGCGCGAACGCGGCGGTCAGGCCGGTAAAGGGCATGACAATCGCAGCGGTATCCGTGATCGGGTGGTCCGGCGGCGTCACCCCTGCCCCGCCAGTCCAGACCCGCAGATAAAAAAAGCGGTCGTCCGACGCGACCCCGTCCCAGTTCACGCCGATCTCGGCCAGGGTCTGCGCGATGCGCAGGGTGCCGGTGCCGGGGTCATAGTCGGTCAGGATATTGGCCAGCGGCCCTGTCGGTTCGGCCAGATATTCGCCGTTCGGCAGGCGCGTGGTCCAGCGCAGGATTTCCACGGCCTGCATTGCCAGCGGCTGGCTATGCACGTCGCGCGGTTGCGTCAGGAAGGTCACCACCGTCTGCGCCGCGTCGTCCGTATCGGCAGCCAGCGTCACGCGGTAAAGATGGCTGGCGTTGTCGCGGCCATAGATGAACCGGTCGGGTGCTGTCAGCTGCACGCGGAACGCGTCGTTCTCGGCCCCCAGGAAACCGGTCTGGACCTCGGGCGCGCACAGGTTTTCCTCGACGTAATCGGGGTCGAAATCGACGGTCAGCCCGGCCCCGGTGATCAGCCCCATGGTGTCGGGGTCGATCGCAGCACCGGGAAAGACATCGGCCATTGCGTCGATGCAATTGGCCGCCGTGCCAGTCGCCACATGCACCCGCGCCAGCCTCCGCAGACGCCCGGCCCCATCGGCCCCGGCCAGCGCACGTTCAAACAGCTCTGCGTCCTCGGTCGCGCTAACCGTTTGCTGCCAACCTTCAAGGTAGACGAAATCGTGCCGCGCGGCGGTGGGCAGCGACAGGCCGGGGACCAGATCATGCGCCTGCTGCAACCAATCGGGCTGGGTCAGAAAGGTGCTGCCAAAGGCATCGTAACGCAGCCCGCCGATGTAGAATGTGCCGGGTGCCAAGTCGAAATCATAGCTCGCCGGCACACCCGGCGCAAAGGACACGCGAAACCCGTCATCAGGCGTACCCCGGTCACAGATCACATCCTGAATGGCGCGACGCAGTTCCTCTGCTGCGATGTCGCTTCCTTCGTTCAATTCGGATTCGTTCAGGACCCGGCCCTGCTGCTGTCGCAGTCCGACATAATTCTTGCGGCGCTGGAACGAGTCTCTGGAAATGTCCAAGGATAGCATGGTGCGGCTCCTTCAGGTCTCGAAAACGAGTTGGGTCATCGTGTTGATCGCGGTGAATTCACGCAATTTATGGATCAGGTCGTCGCGCTTGATCGCGTCCAGCGTGCGGTTGTGCGCGCCCATCTCTGACGTGTTATCGGCCCCGCGGCGGATCGTGTCGGGCGCGGTTTCGGACAGTTGCGCCAGGCCTGCGTCGCCAAAGCGGCGCGAGACGAAAATCTGGTTGGGCATCGTGTCCGGAAAGGTCACGCAGCGATAGGCGCGGGCCAACCCGATGGTTGCGGTTTCGACAGCGGCGCAATAACGGATGCAGCTGCCCTGCGGGTCCTGCGCCGACACGGTGCCCTGCACGATGCTGTCGGTGATGGCGTAGCGCGCGGCCTCTACGTCGCCAAACAGGGTGGATCGCGCGACCTCCAGCGACATGTGACGCCCGCGAAAGGCGGGCAGTGTCGTGCCGCCGATGACCTGCCGGCCGCGCACGACGCTGTCGGTGATCCGCAGCGTGCCGCTGGCGCACTGGCTTTGCGCGCCAAGGGCTTCTTCGATCGGTCCGGTGACGCAGCGGTCGATCTCGATCAGGTCCGACGCGCCGGCGATGACCAGTCGGATCGTCGGGATCGCGCGGCGGCCGACGCCACCGGGCAGCCAGGCGCGTTCGCCGCCCGGGTCCAGCGTCATATTGCGCAGGCGGACCCGGTTGAAGCCGCCCTCCAGCACGATTTCGCACAGCACGGGGGTGGTGCCTTCGGCGTTCAGATTCGTGCCCCGGACCATGTTCAGCCACAGACCGTCCAGCGTCAGGTCACGCCCGTTGGCATCGGCGTCGATCACCCAACGCGGCACGGCGGGGCCAGCGGCCGTCGCCGGAATGCGGACGAAAGGCCGTTCCGCGTTGGCGGCCTGCACGTGCAGATCGCCGGTCAGGGTCAGGTTGCTGTTCAGCCGATGCGTGTATGTCAGGCTGTCGTTGATCTGGTGTTCGCCCGCCGTCGGAAAGGTAAAGTTCGTCACCGCCCCTGCCCCGCCAAGCGCCACAGGTGCCGCAGCCGTCAAGCTGGCCTGACGGTCATGGGTGCCCGCCCCGATCGGGGCAAAGCGGCCTTCGTAATATCGCTGCGACCGCAGGGAATCGCCGGTGCGCACGCGTCCCGTCGCGGGATCGACCAGTGCGCGGATCCACGGTGTGCCGGGATCGATGTCGTCCCAAACGTCCAGATCCGCACCAAACAGCTGCCCCGTCCCGTAAGGGGTTGCCGCAGGTCCACGCCCCAGGTCCAGCGCATCGCCGAAAAGCCGCGCGCGGTTCGATGTCGCCAGCAGCGCGGTTTGCAACAGATTGCGCCCCTGCCCCGTCGTCAGGGCCGCCCCCTTGATCCGCGCGGCACGGTCCAGGAATGCGCTGGCGGTGCGAAAGGTCGCGCCTTCCAGCACCAGCAAATCAGCCCCGATCGCGGCCCCTGCCACGGCAGGCGTCACCGCATAGCGCCCATCGTTGAATAGCGCGCAGGTCAGCGGGCGGCGCACCTCCCACTCTGCCCCGGTGCGACAGGCGTCGGTAAAGGGCTGGCCCGGCTGAAACAGCGCAATGTCACGGCCCGACGGGTCCAGCGTCCAGCGCCCGCCGCCTAGGTTGAACGGCGTCACGCCCCGCAGCAGAAAGGCGGATTGCCGGAACAGGTGCAGGTTCACCTTGGGGATATTGTAGCGCCCGGCAAGCCCGCGATGACGCCGCACATCGGGCAGATGCGCCAGATCGTCGAACGGCCCATCTACGATTTCGCCCGTGCGAAACCGGGTCAGGCGGGCCAGACCGTGCTGTGGCGTGCCAGACACGTCGCCGATGCGCGGCGGACAATCCAGCATGTGCCAGTTGCGGGCCAGCCGCCGGAATGCCTCGGATGCGACGGCGTCCCAACCGGCGATGTCCCGGCCAGCATCACCAACAAATGTGCTGTGCCCGCGATGCGGCGATACTTGATCGTGTTCGCCACGTCGGCGCGGCGCCCCGCGATGTTCTGTTCGGACACCAGCCGCGTGCCCAGCATGTCAGCGATGTAGGGGATGACCCAATCGTCGCAGTCCACGATACTGGCGTCGGCCCACAGCCGGTCGATGCTGCGCCGCTCGTCCGCCGCCGCCTCGGCCAGTGCCTCGACGATACCGCGCAGGCTGCCGTCATCTTCAGCGCGGTAGATGCCGGGGATCAGGCGCCAGATCTTTTCGGCAAAATATGCGTGATAGCCGTCGTTGGCGATCCGGATGGCGGTGTCTGATGCATGTGTCATCCTAGGTCACCGTCACGTTGTTGGTGAAATCAAGGTAGGTGCCCGCGCCGGCCCTGACGGCCCAGGCCATCTCGACCCCGTCCAGCAGCAGCGCCG
>JAGXGV010000091.1 GCA_024636635.1 Puniceibacterium sp. | reverse complement strand
GACAACATGAGCGATGATCTGTGGCGGAAAGCGGTGGCGTTTGTAGCCGATTTTTTCTGTCTGCATCGACATCGCCTACGCCCAGATCAATGAACCAGCAACCTCAGGCCCGTTAACGTGACAACACCGTCACGGGGGCAGAATTCCAGCTACCATTCTGGCGCGCGGCGAAACGCTCGAATCCCTGTACCGGCGCATGGTCGATGAGAACCTTGTTCGCAAGGATATCTCTTTCGCCGAAATGGCCATGCTGGCGCGCGACTATGCCGCCGATCCGGCCACCACCATTCACGATGTCGATACTGCGGTGCTTGAACTCTACCGATCTGCAAACAAGCAAAAGCGCAGCTATGTACGCGCCTTCGCCCAGATGCTGGAAGAGATAGGCGCGGGTCTGCACTTTCCCCAGGCGATTCCGCGCGCCCTCGGGCTCGACCTGCGCAAACGCCTTCAGGACTCGCCGGGCCTTTCGGAAAGACTCCTGCGCGATCTTGCGGCCTTGCCGGACCCGCGCACGCCCGAGGCCGAACTTGCACTGCTGGCGCGCCACGCCGGGGCGGACGGGGCGGGCACGTCCCGTGCACAAACCCGAAGCCCGCAGCAACCGCGTCCGGCGCGCACGACATTTCGCATCGAAAGGGCAGGGGGGGCGGCCCGGGTGACCGCGTCGCACGGGCGCCTGGAACTGCGCCTGGACACAGACTTTTCCGCCAAGGACCGCCGCCGTCTAGAAGAGGCCCTGTCGGCGTTTCTCGATCAGCTCGACGAATAGGTTATCAAGGTCAGGCTACGGCGTCAGGCTGAAATCAGACCGGGGCGTGTTCAATTTAAATCACCGCCGCGGGGATGCGCATTGCGCCCTGCAAAACGCTACATCATCCGCGCCGGTGAATCTCTGAATCCAATAAAACGCATCATGCCTCAGGTCGGTGAACATGCCCGCCTGCTTCTTCTTTTTCCAAATACCCAATTGCGACGCCTGCCACGCGCGCTACGCCAGTTCATGGTTCCCTGCGGGGAACCTGTCGGTCGCGGGCAGGTACATTTCATCCAGCAGGTAAAGACCGCGCGACAAGCAGTCATGTAGCAACAGGTCAGCCGACACTTTCCGGAATGGATCTGCCCGGGGCTTTACGATAGACAAGGTCGCCGTCGGGTGCACTAGCATGTGCTTCGGTCTGGGCCTGAAGCGCACCATGGTGGGGCGACTTGATGCACACGGGGTCGGTGGCATCCGGATCACCAAGGATTGCCATCGCCTGACAGCGGCAGCCGCCAAAATCCACCGTCTTGCGGTCGCAGGACTTGCAGGGCTCCTGCATCCAGTCAGTGCCACGATAGGCCTGAAACGCGGCGCCTTCATACCATATCTTGTGCAGATCAACGTCTTTTACGTTATCAAACACAAGATGCGGGATGCTTTCGGCGGCATGACAGGGCAACACCCGGCCTTCCGGGTTCACGTTCAGCCCGGTGGTGCCCCAGCCGCCCATGCAGCGTTTGGGGTAATCGGAATGGTAGTCGGCGGGCACATAGTCGATGACCAGTGTACCTTTCAGGCGCGCGCGCGCCGCCTTTACGATTGCGTCGGCTTCGCGGGCCTGTTCACGGGTGGGCATCAGCGTGTCGCGGTTCTTCAGCGCCCAGCCATGGAATTGCACGGTCGCCACCTCGATCCGGCGGGCGCCCATCTCGACCGCCATTTCTATGGCGCGGGGCAATTGGTGCAGGTTCTTGCGGTGCAGCACCGCATTCAGTGTCAGCGGAAAGCCGATGGCGCCGATCCACCCGGCGACCTGCATCTTTCGGTCGAACCCGCCCCGGTACCCGCCGATCCGGTCCGCCATTTCCGCATCCGTGCCCTGCAAGGAAAGCTGGACATGATCAAGCCCGGCCTCGTCCAGTTCCTTCAGCCGCCGCTCTGTCAGGCCGATGCCAGAGGTGATGAGGTTGGTATAAAGCCCCGCATCGCGTGCGGCCTGAACCAGTTCGACCAGATCGCGCCGCGACGCCGGTTCGCCCCCCGACAGGTGCAGTTGTAGAACGCCAAGGTCGGCGGCTTGCCGGAATACGGATTTCCAGGTCTCCGTGTCGATCTCTTGTTCCTGCCGCGCGAGTTCGAGCGGATTGGAACAATAGGGACAGGACAGCGGACAGCGGTGCGTCAGTTCGGCAAGCATCGCGATGGGCGGGCGGACAGTCATGAGTGAACCTCCAGAAAGCGGCGGTCGTGCAGCGCCCCAAGGAATCCGGCGGAATCCCGGGCGATATCTTCGGCTGGCGCGTTGTACCGGGCGGCGAGCGCGGCGGTGATTTCGCCAAAGCTGCGCGTGCCGTCGATTTCGGACAATATGGCATGGCCGATTGCATCCAGCGTGATGGCCCGTTCAGGTGCCAGCAGCACCCAGGCGTCGCGCACACGGTCGCGGTGAACCCGCACGCCGCGGGGCAGGTAGGGGATATCGTGATCGGCAATCATGAGGCTTTGGCCACGGCGGCGGCCAGGCCTTCATGCGGCTGCCAGCCGCCGGGCGGTATACGGGCCGGTGAAACATAAGCCGAATACAGCGCGTCCAGTTGCGACCAAAGCACGTCCGTCTTGAATTCCAGCGCCTTGGCCGCCGCATCCTGCTTTTCCTGCGTGTCCGCATGATCCAGAACCCAGGCAAGACCAAAAGCCACGTCCTTGGGGGCCTCTGTCAGGCGGTTCTGGAAATACGACAGCGAAGAGTCATCGGCAAAGGCGTAGTTCTTCAGCAGTCCGGCGATCCGGTCCTTGTGGATCTTCGGCGCGAAAAGTTCGGTAAGCGATGCCGCCACAGCCTCGAGCAGGGACTTGTCCCGCACGAAGCGGACATAGGCATCGACGGCGAATTTTGTCGCGGGCAGCACACCTTGGGTCGAGGCGACATAATCCCGGTCCAGCCCCACGGCGTCTGCCAGCCGCAGCCAGCGCTTGATGCCGCCTTCGTTCGTGTCTGTGCCGTCGTGATCCTCGATCCGCGACCGCCAGATGCGGCGCATTCCGGGGTCTTCGAGGCGCGACATGAAGGCGGCGTCCTTCATCGGGATCGAATGTTGGTAATAGTAGCGGTTGATGACCCAGGCGCGCACTTGGTCGGGGGTGCAGTCGCCGCCGTGCAGAAGGTGATGGAACGGGTGTTTGTCGTGGTACCGTTCGGCACCGATCCGGCGCAGGCGGGCTTCGAAATCTTCGCGGCTCGGGGTCATGTGGCGATCTCCATTCCGTCCTGTCCGATGGTCCATCCGGCGGCTTGGGCGCGCGCGCGCTCGGGCGAAGCGGGGCGCAGGACGGGATTTGTATTGTTCATGTGGACATAGACCTTGCGCCCCACGTCCAGCGTGTCAAAGGCGGCCAACGATCCGTCGGGGCCGCTCATCGACATGTGGCCCATGCGTTTGCCAGTTTTCTGACCGATGCCGGCGCGCAGCATTTCATCATCCTGCCAGAGAGTGCCGTCAAAGAACACCAGCGCCGCGCCGTTAAGCCGGGCGCGCAGGTCATCGTTGAGAAGGGCACAGCCGGGGATATAATAGGCGTCCGTTTCACCTGCCTGCAAATGCACACCCACGGTCTGGTCGCCCAGAAGGTCGGTCTGCACCGTATCACCCTCAAGATAAAGCGGCACCTTGCCGGGGACGGAAAACAGCGTTGCGGACAGGCCCGGTGCTATTTCGGTGGGTTTGTCCAAGTGCACGGTCGCGCGGTCCACAACCGATGCGTTCAGCGCGGAAAAGATCGGGTTGCCGTCAAGCACCTCCTGGATGCCGGGGGTGGCGTACAAGGTGAAGGGCTGCATTTCGCGCAGTGTCAGCAGCCCCGCCACATGGTCGATGTCGCCATTGGTCAACAGGACAGAGCGCAACGGCATCTCGCGCAGGCCTGTCGGATGCAGGACAGGGCAGTCGGCCATCTGCTGGCGAATGTCGGGTGAGGCGTTGAGTATGGCCCAGTCCGTTCCATTGGCGCTGACCGCCAGTGAGGATTGCGTCTGAGCGGGAATGTCGCCAGATCGGGCAAGGTTGCAATTTTCGCAACCGCAGTTCCATTGCGGCAGGCCACCACCGGCAGCCGCCCCAAGGATGCGCGCGCGGAATGTCATTCAACTCTCCGCGCGCAACTTTTCAGAACAGCACGCCGGCGTCGTCTGCGTCGGGGCCGTACATGTTGATTTCCATGCCGCATTCGATTTCGCGGATGATGGGTTTATTCCAAGCCATGATCTTTCCTCCTCAGGATGGGTTACGTGATGAAAGGTGGGGCATGTTGAGTGCCCTTGCAAACCCTAAGTTCTAAGAAAAAATAAAGATCCCGTGATACCAAACGCCTAGCCCGGGTCCGGTGCGATGCCATCCAGCATGAAACCGCGATTGCGCAGCGTCTTGATCTCGAATCCAAAATCGGCCGACGGGTCGAGCTTGCGGCGCAGGTAGCCCAGATAGACGTCCACCACGTTTTCGGAACTGGTGCCTTCGCCCGCCCAGAGCGCATCAAAGATGCGCCCCCGGGTCTGCGCCTCTCCGGCGTGACGGGCCAGCATCGACAGCAGCGCGAATTCACGTTCGGTCAACACGACTTCGCGCGTGCGGGCGATCACCTTGCGTGTTGCAGGGTCCAGCCGGGCGCGGCGCGGCGTGTCCGGGCGCTGGCGGCGTTCCTGCACCTTGAGCCGGGCGACCAGTTCGTCGAACGAAAACGGCTTGACGATGTAGTCGTCTGCACCGGCCTCAAGCCCGCGGGCGCGGTCCTCGACCTCGGACAGGGCGGACAGCATGACGATGGGCAGGGTGATGCCTTCGGCGCGCAGGGTGCGGACCAGATCGATACCGCTGTCGGCGCCGATCATCACATCGACGATCGCCGCAGCCATAGGTTCGTTGCGCAGGCGCATCAGGGCCGAATCGACCCTGTGTTCGCAAACCGTGTCATAGCCATGCAGAGTCAGGCCGCGCGACAGGGCCGAGGTGATCTCGGGGTCGTCATCGAGGATGAGAATGCGGGTCGGTTTGGTCATGCCAGGAAACTAGGCCGCGTCCAGAGGCAAGCCCACCGTGACCTTTGTCCCGGGTGCCGGGCCAAGCGACGCGTCGCGGGGCAGGGGGCTTGTCAGGGTGATATGGCCGCCCTGCTGCTGCACGACCCAGCGGGCCAGGGCAAGGCCGATGCCGAATCCTTCGGCCTTTGCGTCGCCGCGCCCCTGCGCGAAGCGTTCAAAGACCGTCGCCTGATCCTCGGGCGGGATGCCGGGGCCGTTGTCTGTGACGTGCGCGTGGCCTGTCGCGTCGGCCCGGTCCACCGAAAGAACGATCCGCCCCCCGGCGCGCGCATGGCGTACGGCGTTCTGGATCAGCCCGGTCACCACCTGCCGCGTCCAGTTCGGATCGCCGATCACCGTCAGCGGGGCAGCGGCTACATGGTCCAGTACCATCCCGGCGCACTGCACTTCGGCGCGGGTATCCTCGGCCGCCTCTGTCAGGATTTGTGCCAGATCGAACCGCGTGGCCGACAATGCCAGCTGTCCGGTTTCGGACCGGGCGATCCGCAACAGGTCGTCGATCCGCCGACTAAGCCGAAGCGCACGGTTCTGGATGGTCTCGAACGCCGGGGCGGGATCGTCAGCGCCTTTCAGGCCCAGTTGCGCCTCCATCAGAATCACGGTCAGCGGGGTGCGCAATTCATGGCTGATGTCGGCAAAGAACCGGCGGCGGTTCTCGTCCGTGCGCGACAGTTCGGCATTGGCCAGGCGCAGCGCCTCTGTCCGCTCGAATATCGTGGCGTTCAGCCGGGTCCATTCCTGATCGACCGCCTCCTTGCGGCGGGCCAGGGCACCGGCCATGCGGTTCGTTTCGGTGAACAGCAGGCCGATCTCGTCCAGCTGGCGATCCGGCAGGGCGATGGCGAAATCTTCCTGTCCGATCTGGCGCGCGGCGTCGCGCAGCAGGGTCAGCCTGTCGAACTGTGGCCGCACGAGGCCCATGTAGAACGCCGTCATCACGATCAGGGTCATGGCGGCTATGCCAAAGGCGATCCGCGTCAGGCGATAGCGCAAATCGTCGATCCCCGACAGGATGGCGTTGCGCGCCCGGACTTCGTTCGTGATCACGCCATTCAGCAGGGGATCAAATCCGATGGCGAAGATGTCCATATGCCCCTGCAAGCGTTCACGGTCGGCGCTGCCGGACAGAAAGGCATCGCGGGTGGACAGGAAAAGCGCCTCCATCCGGGCGATGCCGATGCTTTGCGTTGCGCGCCGGGACTGTTCGTCCAGACCCAGCGCGCGTGCCTCTTCGACCGCCGCCTCCAGATCCTGGCGCAGGTTGACAAAGGTACGCGAGATATTGGCCGTCACGCTGTCCAACCGCGCGCTGCGTTCGTCCATCGGCAGGCCGGACTGAATGGCTTCGGCGGCGACCACGATGAAGGTCGAGACCTGGGTGGACAGGACCGAATAGCGTTCGATCCGCTTTTCCGCCACAAGGGCGGCATCGATCCGGGCCGACACGCGTTCCATTCCAATCACGATCAGCGCCACCGTTGCCAGTGCCGCCAGACCAAGCAGAAGCGCCCCAAGGCCAAGCCGTGCCCGCAGCGACAAAACACGCCGAAGCGCGGGTGTCGCTGGCAGAAGATCCCCTGCGGACATCCGAGTTTTGCCCACTTTCTTTGCAAACGCATGTTTTGTGCGCCCAAATTATGGAAATGCTGCGCTGCAGCACAAGGCGCACAAATGGTTGTAGGGACATTAACCGTTTTGATCCTACCTTGGGCATTACGACCAATGAAGCAATTGACATGAGGCAACCATGATAGAACTGCTTTTTGTGACATGTCTTAATGTATCCCCGAACGATTGCCGGGAACGCAGCATGTTGTTTACCGACGTCACGCCGATGGCCTGCATGATGGGCGCGCAGCCCGAACTGGCCAAATGGGCGAACGAGCACCCGAACTGGAATGTCGGCGGGTGGAAATGTCAGCAGGTTCAGACGGCCGAAATTGAAGTCTGAACCGGATTACGCGGCCCTGATCGGAGGAGGGCCGGTCGCGTAATCCAACCGGACAATTTCGTTTTCGCATTTCAAAGACCCGGTAACGGACGCAGCATTTCAGGCCGCATGTGACCGCAAGTCTCCCGCATCCTGTTTGCCGTTCCCGCCTGTGGCGCGGTGAAGCACGGCGTGGATTTCAGCGCCGGGGCAGGGGGCCGCCACCGTGACGCAGGCACCAGTCGCGGTGCAGATCGGACAGGTTGTCGGCAAGCCAGTCATCAAAGCCGTCGGCGAAGGCGCTGCAAAATCTGATCTCAAGCCGTGTCGGGCTGCGCGTGATGCGCGCAAAGACTGCACCGTCGATCCGCGCAAGCGCCTGCTTTTCCACCCGTGCGGCCGGTTTCTTCCGTGCGAGGGCTGGCCCGCTGGACAGCCAGGCCGCGATCACCTCGAACCGTTCATCCGATCGGGAACAGGGCGTGGCGGCCAGCATCGCCTCGGCGTCGTCGACCGCCGCGCCCCGGTCCTGCCAGAGCTGCGCAAGACCCAGCCAGCGACGGCGCCCGACCGAGGGTGCAGCACCGATGCAGTCGATCAGACCGGCGGGCAACGCCTCTGCCACGATCAGAAGGCGCGACACATCCGTCTGGTGCGCCGACAACGCCGCGCAGATCCGGGGGCGGTCATATCCGGCCGCAACCATCAGCCGCGCAAAGGTGACTCGTTCAACAAAGGACAGGTTGCGGCGGGCAGCGTTTTCCTGACCCTGCGCCATAAGGGCGGCTTCGTCATCCAGGACGCGGATCAATGCCTTGGCGGACATGCCAAGGTCACGCAGCGCCAGCACGCGGCGGCGGCCATAGACGATCTGGTAGCGGCCCGGCTTGTCCGGATGGGCCCGCACCAGAATCGGCACCTGCTGGCCGTGCGTGCGCAGCGATGTCATCAGGCGGGTATGGTCGCGGGCATCGTGTTCCAGGCGGTCCTGCAAGCCGCCCGGCAGGATGTCGTGCGGGTCAAGCTCGTGGACCAGTGCAGGGGCGTCGGCAACGACGCTGGTCCGGGCCTGTGACTTGGTGCGCATCGGTCCGTCCTCCGGTTTGGGGAAACGATGCGGACGCTAGCCGAAAGGTCTGAACAAAGCGTGACCGCAGCGTGCCCGACGGATCAGCCCATGCGCTCAGACGCAAAGGATCCGGCGGCAGCCGGGAACACAACCGTCTTGTCGCCGTTCAGGAAAACCCGCTTGTGCACATGGGCATGTACGGCGCGCGACAGCACCTGCGCCTCGACGTCGCGGCCAAGGCTCACGTAATCCTCGGAGCTTTGGGCGTGGGTGACGCGCACGGTGTCCTGTTCGATGATCGGACCCTCGTCCAGATCCGATGTGACGTAATGCGAGGTGGCGCCAATCAGCTTGACCCCCCGTTCATGTGCCTGCCTGTAGGGGTTGGCCCCCTTGAACGATGGCAAAAAGGAATGGTGGATGTTGATGATCCGCCCCGACATCTTGCGGCACATCGCATCCGACAGGATCTGCATGTACCGCGCCAGCACGATCAGTTCGGCACCGGTCTCTTCGACCACGGCCAGGATCTGTGCCTCGGCTTGGGGCTTGTTCTCTTTCGTGACGCGGATGCAGTGGAACGGGATGTCCTGATTGACCACCACCTTCTGGTAGTCGAGGTGGTTGCTGATCACGGCAACGATATCGATGGGAAGGGCACCGATGCGCGACCGGTAGAGCAGATCGTTCAGGCAATGGCCAAAGCGCGATACCATCACGACGACCTTTTCCTTGCGCCGTTCATCGTGGAATCCGTAGGTCATGCCAAAGGGTTCTGCCGCGTCGGCCAGCCCGGCGGACAGGGCGTCCAGCGTGACGCCGGTTTCCGGAACAAAGCTCATCCGCATGAAGAAACGGCCCGTGGCCAGATCGTCGAACTGCGAACTGTCGGTGATGTTGCAGCCATTGGCGGCGAGGTAGGTGGACACCATCGCCACGATTCCGCGGGTCGAGGGGCAGGCCACCGTCAGGCAGTATTTTGACATATGGAAAACTCTGTGTTTCAGGAAGGGTCGCGCCGAGTGTTACGCCCGGGTCACGGCAGGTGGTGGGGGACAAGCGTCCACAAAACCGCCGTATGCGACAAAATACGGATGGATCAAAGGACGCATCCGGTCTTGTGCGATGCCGCGCGCCAAAACGGGCTGGGGCAAAAACCGTGGATCCATTTGCCTGCCACAGGCGTTTGTCGGCTTGGTCAGGAAAAATGGAGACCGGAATGCAGGACGACTTGACCGGCGGTGCGCGGGCTGACGAACAGAAGGCAGAGCAAAGGCAGAAGGACGTCCGCGAACGGTCTGAAGAGCGCGAAACACGGCAAACCACCCCGACAGAGACCGAAAAGCCGTTGACCCGGGGAGAGCGGAACGATGTCGCGCAGCATGGCAAGCTGTCCGCGCTCACGGTCTATTCCATCGTCATGCGCGAAGGCGAGGAAGAGTTGCACCGCCCCAAGGCCTCGCTCTGGTGGTCGGGCGTGGCGGCGGGCATCGGTATTTCGACTTCGGTCCTGGCCGAAGGCATCATCCGTGCCGATCTGGGCAGCGACTTTCCCTATCTCAACCTGATCGAGAGCATCGGCTATACTTTCGGCTTTGTGCTGGTGATCCTGTGCCGCCTGCAACTGTTCACCGAAAACACCATCACCGTGGTGTTGCCCGTGCTGGCGGATCCCAGTCGCAACCAGTTCTACGCGACAGCGCGGCTCTGGGGGATCGTGTTTCTGGCCAACATGTGCGGCACCTTGCTGACCGCGACGCTGACGGTCCATGCGGGCACGCTGAAGGTGGAAACACTGGCCGCGATCCTCGAGATTTCGCGTCACCTTGCAGAGATCGGCCCGATGGATTCGATGCTGCGCGGGATTCCTGCGGGGTTCTTTATCGCCGCGCTGGTTTGGATGCTGCCCTCGGCCAAGGGGTCCGAAGTGCTCGCCATCATGGTGTTCACCTGGCTGATTTCGGCGGGCGGTTTCACCCATGTGATCGCCGGTTCGACCGAGATCTTCACGCTGGTGCTGAACGGCGAGATGGGCATTGTCAGGGCTTTTGCCGCGCACATCTTTCCGACCCTGGTGGGCAACATCCTTGGCGGTACGGTGCTGTTCGCGGTACTGGCCTACGGGCAGATCCGCAACGAGATGTGACCCGTCGCCCGGGCGCAGTCAGTTCGCGCGGGTCGGATCGGTCATCGGATCGCCCGCCTCGCGCCCGCCGGGCAGGTGATCGGACGAGGCCGACCCCACGGGCCGCTCGATCATGCGGTGCACGCGGGGTGCGTGTCCGTCAATGTGCAGCGCGCGGATGCGGTCAGAGTTTTCGCGGTCGGCGCGGGTGCGGCGCTGCCTGTCGCGGACATATTCCAGCCAGGTCGCCACATGATAACGCTCGACCCAGAGATCGGGTTCGCCAAGGTCGCGCAGCAGCGTCCAGCGGTGCGCGCCGTCGCGGCGGCAGATGCGCCGCCGTTCGTTCATGACGACAAGGAAGGCGGGAATGTTCGCCTCGGCCACGCGATGATCGATCGTGATGACGATGGGACCAGAGCGGGCATGGACCGGAACGACGGTTTCTGGTTCGCGAAAGCTGTCGAGCGGTTCCAGATCCTCATCCCCGTAGCGGGGCAGGGGCAGGATCAGACCAACCAGCCCACCCGCGGCCTGCAACGCCGCCGCGGCCAACAGGGCCGTTGTCACGCCGTGGCTTTCGGCGACCGAACCAAAGCCCCAGGCGCCCGCCGCCATGCCGCCAAAGGTCGCCATCTGGTAAAGCGACAGCGCCCGCCCCACGACCCAGCGCGGCGTGGACAACTGCACCGTCACGTTGAAGGTGGACAGCGCCAGCACCCAGCCGGACCCGGCCAGCATCAGCGCCGGAACGCTAAACATCATGGACCGGCTCAGCCCGGTGACGATGCCACCCAGCACCAGCGCGACCGATGCGACCCGGACGATGTTTTCCGTGCTCAGCCGCGCGCGCAGCCGACCGCTGGCCAGCGCGCCGCCGACCGCACCGATACCGAAGGCCCCCAGCAGGATGCCGTAGGTCAGCGGTCCGCCGGTGATCAGATCACGCGCCACCACCGGCATCAGCGCCGGAATTGCAGCCGCCGCCGCGCCGAACAGGCAGCCCCGCAGCAACACAATGCACAGGTTTGGCGACATGGCGACATAGCGCAGGCCGGCAGCCATGGCCGTGTCGATACGTTCGCGGGGCAGGTCGCGCGGCTTTTGTTCAGGGTGCCAGCGCAGCAGGACGACGATCAGACCGATATAGCTCAGCGCATTGGTCAGAAAGGCCCCCGCCGCCCCCGCCACCGCCACGATGGCGCCGCCGATGGCCGGCCCGACAGAGCGCGCCATGTTGAACCCCATTGAATTCAGCGCCACCGCACCGGGCAGCGCCGCACGCGGCACCATGTCCCCGACCGACGCCTGCCAGGCCGGATTGTTCAGCGCGGTGCCGCAGGCGATGGCAAAGGTGAACCCCAGCAACCCCCAGGGCGACAGCCAGTCGTTGAACGCGAACAGCGCCAGCAGCAGGGACACCGCGACCATGTAGAATTGCGCACACAGCATCACGATGCGCCGGTCGAGGTTGTCGGCGATGGCCCCCGCCATCAGCGAAAACAGCATGATCGGCAGTGCTGTCGATGCCTGCACCAGCGCCACTTCCTGCGGTGACTCCGACAGCGTGGTCATCAGCCAGGACGCCCCGACAGCCTGCACGAGGCCGCCAAAATTCGACGACATCGACGCAAGCCAGATGGCCCGGAAGATAGGCACGGAAAACGGCGAAACGGGTTGCCCTTGCAGGATACTCTCCCTTGGGTTCGGTCCGGATGGCGCCTTCGACGCCTGCCGACGAGGGCTGCACCCGATGGCGGGTGACGGCAAGAGTTGCGTTTGTGCCCCGGTGGCGACGGGACAGAGTCACAAAACCCTTGCGTTCCCTGCGGTGATAGCGCCCCGCCGCGTCCGGGGCAACTGCCCAGCCACCCTGAAACCCGTCCCGAATGGACCGCGCCGGGCAGGTTTGCCACAGTCCCGCCCGCACAACCACGCAAGGCACCCCGGCGACTGCTTTGTCACAACGCCCGGACCCGGGCGAAATTCCGCGGACTGGTCAGAAGGGACCGCCGCCCCCTTGTGTCCATTCCGCGTTGCGCACACTCTGCCCCGAAACGGGCAGAAGGAACGGTGAAATGCGCATCACACGACGTTGGATGGCACTGGCAGGCATGGCGGCGCTGGTGTCGGGCTGCGGATCGGGCATGGGCGGGGGCATGGGCATCGGGGCGCCAGTGCGCAGCGCCCCGGACCCCGATCTGATGCCACAGCCGAATCCAGCCTATGATGCCTGGGTCGCATCCTTCCGCAACCGTGCGCAGCAACAGGGCATTTCTGCGTCTGTGCTGTCCGCGGCGTTCCGCGATACCGGGTTCCTGCCCGGCGTGGTCGAACGCGACCGCAACCAGACGGAATTCTCCCGCTCGCTCGAGGATTACCTGGCCATCGTCGCGTCGCCGGACAAGGTCGCCTCTGGTCGCGCGGCCCTGTCGCAATACGGCGCTCTGCTGAACGAGATCGAGGGGCGCTATGGCGTGCCTGCCCGCGTCACCGCCGCCGTCTGGGGCATGGAAAGCAACTATGGCGCCCGGCGCGGCGACATTCCCGTCATCTCGGCCACTTCGACGCTGGCTTTTGACGGGCGGCGCGGCGTTTTTTTCGAGAAACAGCTGATCGCCGCGCTGCGCATCCTCCAGAACGGCGACGTCCCGTCCGAACGGCTGGTGGGCAGCTGGGCCGGGGCAATGGGGCACACCCAGTTCATCCCGACCACCTATCAGGCGTACGCGGTGGATTTCCGTGGCGACGGGCGGCGCGACATCTGGTCGGACGACCCCACGGACGGTCTGGCCTCGGCCGCGGCCTATCTGTCCGATTCCGGGTGGCGCCAGGGCGTGCCCTGGGGTCAGGAGGTCCGCCTGCCTGCGGGGTTTGACGGCGGGCGTGCCGGGCGCGGCAACCGCCGGTCGGTGGCTGAATGGTCGGCGCTTGGCCTGCGCACCGCGTCTGGCGGGCCGTTGCAGGATCATGGCCCCGCCGCCCTGTTGTTGCCCGCCGGTCCCTCCGGCCCCGCCTTCCTGGCGTTCCGCAACTTTGACGTGATCCTGCGCTACAACAATTCCGAGAATTACGGCATCGGGGTCGGGCACCTTTCCGACCGCATCGCCGGGGGCGCGCCGGTGTCCGCACGCTTTCCCCCCGACCGCTACGGTCTGACCATCGACGACCGCCAGCGTTTGCAACAGCGCCTGACCGCGCGCGGATTTGACACCGGCGGCACCGATGGCGTCATCGGCCCCAAGAGCGAGGCGGCGATCCGCGCCTATCAGTCCAGCACCGGCAACGCCGTCACAGGGCAGCCGTCGCGCGACCTGCTGGCACAACTGGGTTAGGGGCCGCCTGTCGCTCCGGGGGCGTTACAGCACCCGGATCGGCGTACCCTGCTGAAAGGCGGCGACCGCTTCAACCGTCTGTTCGTAGAACAGCTGCCAGGTGGCCCGCGTGACATATCCAAGGTGCGGCGTCAGCATCAGCCTGTCGCCGAACCGGATCCGCGCCGCGCGCCAGGGATCGTCCGGCGGCAGCGGCTCGGCCTCGAAGACGTCGATGGCGGCAAGGGCGGTGGCGTCCTGCTCCATCCAGTCGAACAGGGCCGCACGGTCCAGCAGCCCGGCACGCGAGGTGTTCACCACCAGCGCGCCGCCGGGCAGTGCGGCCAGCGCCTTGGCCGCCAATATTCCACTGCTCCGATCCGACAGGACCATATGGATCGACAGCACATCCGACTGTTCCGCAAGGGCCTGCAACGTGGGGGCAAAGCCTACGGCGACGCTGTTTGCCAACGTCTCGGTCAGGTTGGGCGACCAGGCTGTCACCTGTGCGCCGAAGGCACGGGCCAGCGTCGCCACCTGCTGTCCGACATTGCCCAGCCCCACCAGACCGATGCGCAGATCCGCCAGATCGCGCCCCGGGACGCCCTGAAAACCGCCCGCGTCCAGCCGCGCCATTTCGGCCCCGATGCGGCGGCTCTGGTGCAGGATCATCGCCAAAGTCAACTCGGCGGTCGAGGTCTTGCGCGATTGGGTGGACGATACCACCACACCCGCAGCCTGCGCCGCCGCAAGATCGATCGCGGCATTGCGCGGCCCGGTGGTGACGATCAGGCGCAGGTTGGGCAGCGCCGTGATCAGCGCGGCCGGAAACGGCGTGCGTTCGCGCATCAGGCAGATGACCTCGAACGGAGCCAGCGTTTCGGCCAGTGCCTCGGCAGGGATCGGCTGTTTAAAGACGCTTACCGTGCCGTCCAGCCGCGTCCAGTCGGCCATGTCGCGCGCCACGCCCGCCCAGTCATCCAGCACTGCAATCCGCATCCCGTTCCCCCCCTTTGGTTTGCGCCGGACCCTATCGCATCCACCGGAAAAGGCCAGCCCCGGGCAGGCCCGCCGCATGGTGACCTTTGCGCGGGCGGGGCGGTTTCCGGATCGCCGCTCCTAGTCGGCAGTCGGGCCTCTGGTCGGGCCTGCAATCAGGGTCTTCTCTGCGATCTTCGCAGCAAAAAAGCCGGTATATGCGGTTGTCCAGCGGCAACTGCAAAATGAATGCCGACGTGGGCAACTTGTGGCTGCAATTTTAGGTCGCATAATCAGGGTTATGTACAAAATCCACTCTTGGTGATCAGGTGCAGCCGCCCAGTCAGAGCACTTTCACCAGCCTCAGCGCGTCATAGATCGCGGCATGGGTGTTGCGTGCCGAAACGGCATCCCCGATCCGGAACAGTTGATAGGTGCCATCGGGATTGCGGCGGACATCTTGCGGGCGGCCGTCGATCAGTGACCCGTAATCGACCTCACCCAGATTGGACGAACCGGCGCGCAGGTCGAAATATAGATCGTCAAGCGGTCGCGTCCCGTGATTGACAACCACCTGATCGACGTCGCGCGTGCGGGTCACACCGCCATAATCGCTGCCGATCGTCGCTTTCAGCGTGTTGCCGTCACGGTGCACCGCGTCCAGTTTCCAGGTCACGGTAAAGGTCACGTCCCGCTTTTGCAGTTCGCGCATCGACGGGGTCAGCGACATCGCCATGACCTCGGGCGAAAAGGTGCGGTCGCGGGTCATGATCTCGACCCGCGCGCCGGTCGCGGCGATCTTTTCCGCCGCCTGAAGTGCTGCGTAATCGCCTGCGTCGTCATAGATCAGCACGGTTTCGCCCGGCTTCGCATCGCCGGAAAGGATGTCCCAGGTCGACACGACCAGATCGTCGCCCTCGGAAAGAACCTCGGTGTGCGGCAGGCCGCCGGTGGCAACGATCACCACGTCGGGCGCATGGTCCAGCACGGTCTGTTCGTCCGCGAAGCTGTTGAAGAAAAAGGCCACCCCCATCCGCAGACATTCCTCGTGCCGCCACTGGATCAACTGGATCATCTCGGACCGGCGCGGGGTCTGGCTGGTCAGCCGGACCTGACCGCCGGGATCGTTCGCCGCCTCGTGCACGATAACCTCATGGCCACGCTCGGCGGCGACTCGCGCGGCCTCGAGCCCGGCAGGCCCGGCGCCGATGATGACCACACGGCGGCGGGTTTCCGTCCGGGGCACAACATGCGGCTGTTCCAGTTCACGCCCCGTGGCCGGGTTGTGCAGGCACAGCGCCATGCCCCCCTGATAGATCCGGTCAAGACAGTAGTTTGCGCCAACGCAGGGGCGGATGCGGTCCTCTTCGCCGCGCATGATCTTGGCGACGATATGCGGATCGGCCATATGGGCGCGGGTCATGCCGACCATATCAAGCTTGCCTGACGCAATGGCATGACGCGCGGTGGCGACATCCTGGATCTTGGCGGCGTGAAACGTGGGAAACTGCGTGGCGGCCCGGATCTCGCCCGCGAAATCAAGGTGTGGCGCGCTGCGCATCCCCTGCACCGGGATCAGGTCGGTCAGCCCCGGATCGGTGTCGATATGGCCACGCACGACGTTGAGAAAATCGACAAGCCCGCTGTCCTTCAGCCGACGCGAGATCTCGATGCCCTCGGTCTTGTCGATGCCGCCGGCCTGACATTCGTCCCCCGCGTAGCGCACACCGACAATGAACTCCGGCCCGACCCGGTCGCGGATGGCGCGCAGCGTGTCGAACATGAACCGCAGGCGATTTTCCAGCCCGCCGCCATAAGGTCCGTCCAGCGCGTTCGTCAAGGGAGAGATGAACTGCTCCATCAGATGGCCATATGCCTCAAGCTCGATCCCATCCAGCCCGGCGGCCTGCATCCGTTCCGCCGCATCGGCGTAATCGGCGATGATCCGGGCGATGTCCCAGTTCTCGGCCATCTTGGGAAAGGCCCGGTGCGCCGGTTCGCGTTCGTGCCCGGCCGAGACGACAGGCAGCCAGTCGGCCTTGTCCCACCGTGTCCGACGCCCCAGGTGCGTCAACTGGATCATCACCGCGCATCCGTGGTCGTGGCACTCGTCCGTCATCGCCTTCATCCAGCCGACAACCTCGTCCCTCCAGGCCAGGATGTTGTTGAACACCGGCGGGCTGTCGCGCGACACAGAAGCCGATCCGGCCGTCATGGTCAGCGCCACCCCCGCCCGCGCCCGTTCCACATGATAGGCACGGTAACGGTCTTTCGGCATCCCGTCCTCGGGGTAGGCCGGTTCGTGGCTTGTGATCATCAGCCGGTTCTTCAGCGTCAGATGCCTGAGTTGGTAGGGGCTGAGAAGAGGATCGCTGGACATGGGAATCTCCCTGGGTTTTCCCGGATGATTCCGACAAATGTTCACTTATGTCAAGTTTTCGTTCACCGGTGACTATTTTGCTTGTGCTCCTGAGTGCGCGGGCCATAATCCGGGCACATGGACATGAAGCACCCCGATACGGACGACTGGGAAAAGACCTCTGGCTGGCGGGGGTCACGTGACGTCTGGCTTGCGGCGGCCAAGCAGGCGTTTCTGGAAACCGGCCTCGATGCGGTAAAGATCCAGCCCATGGCGCAGCGTCTGAACCTGTCGCGCACCAGCTTCTACTGGTTCTTCAGGGACCGGAATGCCCTGCTCGACGCCTTGCTGGAAGAATGGGAGGCGAAGAATACCGGCGCCTTCGTGCAAGCCTGCCGGGCCTACGCAGAAACTGCGTCCGAAGCGGTTCTGAACCTCATCGTGGTCTTCCACGACGAAACCCTGTTCGAACCGCTGCTGGATTTTGCGGTGCGTGGTTGGGCGCACCAGTCCGACACGGTGATGGCACGGGTCAACGCCGCCGACGAATGCCGCCTAGGCGCGATCCGCCACATGTTCGAACGGTTCGGATTCGACCCGGACGACGCTGATGTGCGGGCCCGCACGGTCTACCTTACCCAGATCGGCTATATCTCGATGCAGGTCAGGGAAGAACCCGCGATCCGCATGGCGCGGGTTCCTGGCTATGTCAGGACATTCTGCGGTATCGCGCCGACAGCCAGCGAACTGGCGCGGTTCCACGCCCGGCTGAAATTCGACGCGCCCGCGACCTGATGCAATGCCTGCTTTGCGCGCGACGCTACGTCCGTTCAGGCCGTTTGCGCGTGCTCCATGACTGCGGCGATATAGTGGGCGATCATCAGATCAAGATGGGCACCGCCGCCATTCTTGAAAACCGTGATCTCGTCATCTGACTTGCGCCCGGTCACGTTGCCTGCGACCAGATCATAGAAATCGCCCTGCACCGCGTCGGCGGTGATGACGCCCGCGGCGATCGGGATCATCAATTCGCCGATATGATGAATCGTGGTTTCGCGGCTGTCGACAAACAGCGACGCGGCAGCGATCAGGTGATCATCCGCCTCGCGCATGTCGGCCTTGAAGGCGCCGATCAGGTCCACATGCGTTCCGGGGCGAAGCCAGTCACCGAACAGGACCGGATCTTGTGCCATGGTCGCGGTCGATATGATGTCGGCCTCTCCGGCAGCCTCGCGCAGATCGGCAACGGCGCGGATGTCCACGCCCGGAACCTTTGCGTCCCGCGCCAGGTCTTCGGCCTGTTCGATCCGGCGCGCCCAGATCCGGATGCAGGTGAGGGTGGGAAACACCGCCGCATAGGCGTCGATCAGGCTGCGCGCCACCGTGCCAGCCCCGACGATCAGCAGCGTTTCGCTGTGTCGCCGCGCCAGAAACGTCGCCCCCAGCACCGAATCCGATGCCGTCTTCAGTTCCGTGACCAGCCTGCTTTCGATGATCGCGGTCGGGATGCCCTGACCGGGTTCGAAAACCTGCATCGCCCCCTGCACCGTCGGCAGGCCCGCCCCGGGGTTTGCGCCGAAGACCGTGACGGATTTGACGCCGAACCCGAAACCCTCGATATAGGCGGCCCGGCTTAGCAGCGACCCACCGGAAAGCCCAAGGAACACGTCGGCGACCTGCGCCCGGGGCCGTGTATGTCCCTCGCGCAGCGCGGCCACGGCATCGATCCAGGTCACGCGCGGGGCGGCATCCTCGTAGGTGATCAGGCGTGGGGGCATCGGTTTCTCCTTTGTTGACGATGCGCGCTTGGCCGCTTTGTCTGAAACATGCAATGATTTCCGCCGCAACGGCAAGTTCGCAATCCGATACCGGGCACCGTCAAACTACTCGGACAATGCCGGAAGGTCAGCACGGTGACCACACCTTTGCGGGCGGCGGTGCCCGAACGGGTAACCACAAACTCCACGAACGATAGGCAGTTTCTATACCACCGGTGCTGGCGACGCCGCGCGGGAACGTGTCTTCTGTCGACATGGTACAGACAGGAAAGATGGTTCCGATGAACATCCCCAGCACCCTTTCAGATCCGGCAATGGCACCCGGACAGCGGCGCGCCGAACAGGTGAACCGGGGACGCGACAGCGAAATCCGCAACTTGCTGAAACACTGCCTCGTTTCGGTGACCGGGGCGCAGGTGGGCGATGTGGCAAGGCTGCTGGACGGTCGGCGGTCAGTCGACAGCCTGCCTGCCGCCGAAAGGTTCCTTGCGCTTCAGGCGCTTGGCACCTGGCACCAGCTTCTTGCCATCGGGCGGGAATTCGAAGCTGTCCAGATGCGCCGCGAAATCGAACGCGCGGGTCAGGCATCGGACATACCGGGGTCGTTCGCCGAGGTGATCGCGCGCGCGGCCACAGCCGGTAAATCGCAGGAGACGGTGAACGAGGCGCTTGGCAAGTTGCGCGTCACCCCCACAATGACCGCCCACCCGACCGAGACCAAGCGCGTCACCGTGCTGGAAACCCACCGGCGGATCTATCGCCGCCTGACCGATCTCATGGGACGCAACTGGGCGCCGCGCGAACAGGAAGACCATCTTCAGGCGCTCATGGCCGAGATCGAGATCCTGTGGCTGACCGGCGAACTCCGCCTTGAAAAGCCCACCGTCGCGCAAGAGGTGCAATGGGGGCTCTATTTCTTTCGCGAAGTGCTCTATACGGCGGTTCCGGCACTTCAGGACACGCTGGACCAGGCCCTGCGTCACTCCTACGAAGGACAGACCCCTGCGCCCTTCCTGCGCTTTTCCAGCTGGATCGGCGGTGACCGCGACGGCAATCCGCATGTGACGGCTCAGGTCACGCGCGATGCCCTGACCGAATATCGCCGCGCCGCGATCCAGTCCTACCGCGCGGCGCTGGCCGATCTGTGCCGAGACCTGTCGCTAAGCCGGAGCGTCACAGAGGTGCCGCAACCGTTTCTGGACCAGACGGCCATGCTTCTGGACCTCTGCGGCGCGGTGGCGGATCACACGCGAGTCCACAATTCTGCCGAACCGTTCCGCCAGTACGCGACCGCGCTGCTGCTGCGCCTTGACGCGATGCTGGGGGCGGCAACCGATGCCGCGCCGTTCGATTCAGCCCGTGAATTCGCGACCCTTGTCGATGCCTTGAACACCGCCCTGACGCAGGTTGGCGCAGGTCGGGTCGCGGCACGTCGTACACGCCCGCTGATCCGCCGGATCGAAACCTTCGGCTTTCGCACCGTATCGCTCGACATCCGCCAGAACGCTACCGTGATAAACCGGACGGTGGCCGCCGTGATTGCGGCCCGTGAAGGCACCTGCCCGGACGAAGGCACGCCGGAATGGTCGGCGATGCTGGCCCGTGCGCTGCATGACGACACGCCGCTGGACCGCGCGGCCCTTGGCGACCTGAGCGCAGAGGCCGACGAAACGCTCGATCTGTTCGCGCTGGTCGCACAGACCCGTGCGAAGGACCGGCAGGCCATCGGCGCGGTGATCCTGTCGATGACCACCTCGGCGGATGACATCTTTGCCGTTTATCTGCTGGCCCGCTGGACGGCGGCGGCGGATGCGCAGGATCTGCCCGCCGGGATCGAGGTGGTGCCGCTGCTGGAAACCATCGACGATCTGCGTGCCGCGACCGAAATCCTTGACGCGCTGTTCGCCAACCGCACCGTGCGCCGCGCAGTGCGCGAGGCGGGCGATGTGCAGGAAATCATGCTGGGTTATTCAGACAGCAACAAGGATGGCGGCTTTCTCACCTCGAACTGGGAACTGGCCAAGGCCCAGACCGCTGTGCAGCGCATCGGGGAAAAGCACCGCGTTCAGGTGTCGTTCTTTCATGGTCGCGGCGGATCGGTCAGCCGGGGCGGCGCCCCCGCCGGCCGTGCCATTGCCGCGCAGCCTGCGGGCACCGTGAACGGTCGCCTGCGCGTCACCGAACAGGGCGAGATCGTGTCGGCAAAATTCGCGAATCGCGGCACCGCCCTCGGCAATCTCGAATATCTGTCGGCCGCCGTGCTGGCCCATACGCTGGAGGGTGCCAAACGCCAGCCCGACGCGCCCGAATTCAACGAGGCGCTCGAGGCGCTGTCCGGCCTGTCGCAGGTCAAATACCTCGATCTGGTGCGCAGCCCCGGCTTTATCGCCTATTTCAATGAAAGCAGCCCGGTGGACGAACTGTCCCTGCTCAAGATCGGATCGCGACCGGCAAAGCGCTTTGGCACCTCGCCCCGGGATCTGTCCGACCTGCGCGCCATACCGTGGGTCTTTGCCTGGAGCCAGAACCGCCACATGCTGACCGGCTGGTACGGCATCGGCTCGGCGCTGTCGTCGTTTACCCGCGTGCGCGGTGACGACGGTCTTGATCTGCTGCGGCGCATGTTCGAACGCTCGCGCCTGTTCCGGCTGGTCGTGGACGAGGCGGAAAAGGTGCTGTTCCAGTCCGACATGGACATCGCCCGGGCCTACGGCGAACTGGTGCAGGATGCCGCGACGCGCGACGCGGTCTTTGCCAAGGTACAGGCGGAACACGATCTGACCCGCAACATGATCCTTGCAGTGACCGGAGGGCGCGACCTGTCCGAACGGTTTCCCGCGTTCCGCGAACAGGCGCACAGCATCGCGCCCCAGATGGCCGGTGTGCATCGGTTGCAGATCGACATGCTGGACCGAGTGCGCCGCGCCGGTGGTGCCGAACAGGCCGACCCGGCCGAAGTCGACGCGCTTTTGATGACCATCCACGTCATTTCCAGCGGTCTCGGCTGGACCGGCTGAACCAGAAATCACCGAAGGGAGGACACAATGAACATTGCATCCAAAATACCACCTGCGACAAGAACGGCATTCTCTTTGACCCCGCCCCGCCGATGAAACCGTCGGGCATCCGCCTTGGCGCGCCCACGATCACCACGCGCGGTCTGGGCGATGTCGAAACCCGCCAGATCGGGCGGCTGATCCTCGATGTGGTGGACGGCCTTGCCGCCAATGGCGAAGACGGCAATGCGGCAGTCAAGACTGCGGTACGTGACAAGGTCGCGCACCTGCTGAAAGAGTTCCCGCTTTACGGCTGAGACCGGCGGATCATGCCGCGGCCTTTCTCCCGGGGGCTGCGGGCATGATGCGGTCGCGGAACGCCTTCAGGCCGGGCCGCGGCCGCTCTTGAACCGGGGCCCAGCGTGGCCCTTGCCATACGTGCCTGTGCGCCGCTTGAACCGGCTGGCACGTTGCGGTCACGGATCGGCTGCCAAGCCCTGTCCGTGGCCGCACCCGTATCAGAACGGATCAAAAACCTCGACCCCGGTCGGGGCAAAGTCCGCGCCGTTGCCGGTCACGACCACCGCGCGGTGCGACAGCGCCGTCGCTGCAATCATCAGATCCGCGCCAGGGTGCCCGATGTCCGCAGACAACCGTCCCCAGATCCGGGCATCCTGCGCGGTAAAGGGCAGGATGCGATCCCGGAACAGCGTCTCGGTCCGGCTCAGCCAGACCTCGAGGTCGCGGGCAAAGGCGGGATTGCGCCGCTCCTGCAAGCGGATGCCGCGGGCGATCTCGCCCAGCGTAATGACGCTCAGGAAAAGATCTTCCTCCCTTTGCGCGCGCAGCCAGCGCGCCAGAGCTTCGCTGCGCTCTGGCCGTCTCGCTGCGGAAATGACATTGGTGTCCAGCAGAAACATCAAAAGGCAACGTCGCGCGGAACGGCCTCGATCCGGTCTGCTCCGTCCGACGGAAAGGCCAGCAGATGATCGGCAAAGCTGCCACGATCCGCCCCGGCGACAGCGACCAGGCGCTGATACTCTTCCGAAGAGATGACGACCACCGCAGGCTTGCCGCGCCGCGTCACCTCTTGCGGGCGTCCGGCCAGAGCGGCGTCAACCACCGCGCTGAACCTGTTCTTGGCATCCTGAAGTGTCCACATCATATCCGCCTCCGCTCTTACTGGCTAGATAGCTGTCTAGCTGTCAGAAATCAAGAGGCGGATGACGTGTCAGCGGTCGGGCCGTCTCAGGCCGTCAGCCCCTCGGGTTCCGGCAGTCCCTTGGCGCGGCAGCAGGCGGTGACGGTATTCGCCAGCAGGCAGGCGATGGTCATCGGCCCCACTCCGCCGGGAACCGGCGTGATCGCCCCCGCGACCTGGGCGCAGGATTCGTAATCGACATCGCCCACCAACCGTGTCTTGACGCTACCGTCTTCATTGGTGCCCTTTTCCGGCGCGTCGATGCGGTTGATCCCCACGTCGATCACCGTAGCACCTGGCTTGATCCAGTCGCCCGGCACCATCTGTGCCCGGCCCACGGCGGCGACCACGATGTCGGCGCGGCGCACCACATCGGGCAGATCCTTCGTGCGCGAATGGGCGATCGTCACCGTGCAACTGTCATTCAGCAGCAGCTGCGCCATCGGCTTGCCGACGATGTTCGAGCGGCCCAGCACCACGGCATTCATCCCCGACAGCGACCCGTGATGGCCGCGCAGCATCATCAGCGACCCCAGCGGCGTGCAGGGCACCATGGACTTCTGTCCGGTGCCCAGCAGCCCGACGTTCGAGATATGGAATCCGTCCACATCCTTGGCCGGATCGATTGAATTGATCACCAGATCCGAATCCAGATGCTTTGGCAGTGGCAATTGCACGAGAATCCCATGCACCTCGGGATCCCTGTTCAGCTTGTCGACCACCGCCAGAAGATCTGCCTCGGACGTGTCGGCTTCCAGCTTGTGCTCATAGGAATTCATCCCGACCTCTACGGTCATCTTGCCCTTGGAACGGACGTAGACCTGGCTTGCCGGATCTTCGCCCACCAGAACAACCGCAAGTCCCGGGGTGATCCCGTGCTTTTCCTTCAGGGCGGTCACATGCTGTGCCACCTGCGCGCGCACCTTCTCGGCAAAAGCCTTGCCATCAATCACTGTCGCCGTCATCACAACTCCATCAGTCTGGATACGGGTCCGAGGCACCGCCCCTCCCGCTTCTTTGGGTCAAAAATATCCCCGCCGGAGGCATCGCCGCCCTGGCGGCGACACTGTCCGAACGGTCCCGTGTCGGAACGGGCCAACAATCCTTGCCTGCGCGACTCCGGTGCAGGGGGCGGACCGCCGCCGTCGTCAGAACAGCCCTTCGATCAGCCCCTCGTCGTTCAGGCGGATCGCCTCGGACGCAGGCACACGCGGCAGCCCGGGCATTGTCATGATCTCGCCGCAGATCGCCACAACGAAACCGGCGCCGGCCGACAGTCGCACCTCGCGCACCGGCAGGGTAAACCCCGTCGGTGCCCCCCGCCGGGTGGGATCGGTGGTAAAGGAATACTGTGTCTTGGCGATGCAGATCGGCAGATGCCCGTAACCCTGTTCTTCCCATTCCTTCAGCTGCGTGCGGATCTTGCCAGCGGCGTCCACCCCGTCCGCATGATAGATGTTGCGCGCTATGCACTCGATCTTCTCGAACAGCGGCATTTCATCGGGATAAAGCGTCTTGAACCGCGCCACGCCGGAATCCGCCAGATCGGCGACCTTCTGCGCCATCTCCTCGATTCCCGCGCCCCCGTCGGCCCAATGCTTGCAAAGCACCGCCTCGGCGCCCAGTTCGGCGACGTAATCCTTGACAGCCTGCACCTCGGCATCGGAATCCCCGGCAAAATGGTTGATCCCCACCAGCACCGGCACGCCAAAGCTCTGGACGTTGGCGATATGACGGCCCAGGTTGGGGCAGCCCGCCTGGACTGCCTGAACATTCTCGGCCCCAAGATCGCCTTTGGCCACGCCGCCGTTCATCTTCATCGCACGCACAGTCGCGACAATCACCACCGCATCCGGCGCAATCCCGGCCTTGCGGCACTTGATGTTCATGAACTTTTCGGCCCCCAGGTCGGCGCCAAAGCCCGCCTCGGTCACCACATAATCGGCAAGCTTCAGCGCGGTCGTGGTGGCGATCACCGAATTGCAGCCATGCGCAATGTTGGCAAACGGCCCGCCATGCACAAAGGCCGGATTGTTTTCCAGCGTCTGCACAAGGTTCGGCTGCATCGCATCCTTCAGCAGGACCGTCATGGCACCATCGGCCTTGATGTCGCGGCAATAGACCGGGGCCTTGTCGCGGGTATAGGCCACGATCATGTCACCCAGCCGTTTTTCCAGATCCACCAGATCGCGGGCCAGGCACAGGATCGCCATGACTTCGGACGCGACGGTGATGTCGAACCCCGTCTGACGTGGAAAGCCGTTCGCCACGCTGCCAAGCGAGGTCACGACATCGCGCAACGCGCGGTCGTTCATGTCCATAACGCGGCGCCAGACGACGCGGCGCAGATCGATATCCAGCGGGTTGCCCCAATAGATCGAATTGTCAATCATCGCGCTCAGCAGGTTGTGTGCGCTAGTGATTGCGTGGAAATCGCCGGTGAAATGCAGGTTCATGTCCTCCATCGGCACCACCTGCGCATAACCGCCCCCGGCGGCCCCGCCCTTCATCCCGAAATTCGGGCCAAGCGACGCCTCGCGGATGCAGATCGCCGCCTTCTTGCCGATGCGGTTCAGCCCGTCGCCCAGCCCCACGGTGGTCGTGGTCTTGCCCTCGCCCGCCGGGGTCGGGTTGATGGCCGTCACGAGGATGAGCTTGCCGTTGGGGCGGTCCTGCACCGAATTGATGAAGGTCTGGCTGATCTTGGCCTTGTCATGGCCATAGGGCAGCATGTCGTCCGGGGTGATCCCCAGTCGGGCGCCGACCTCCTGGATCGGACGCTTTGATGCGGCGCGGGCGATCTCGATATCTGTCTTGTGGCTCATGGTCACTCCTCCCCAGTCACTGGCAACCCCAAGCGACTGCCACGGATCATAATGCCTAGGCAACCAGACAGAAGGCCGGATTGCCGTTTCGCGACGAGATTCCGTCCTGCCGGAAAACCGGACCTACCCGGTCGGGCGGGACATAATGTTGCGGAACCGGCCACGCAGCCGAAAGAATAGGTAGACACCACGGGGCCGGTACAGTCTGCTTTGCACAGCAACGGGAAAAACACCGTCGCCATGGGGATGGGAGGAGAACCATGCAGAACCCGCCTGGAGGGGTGGAGGCCCAGATCCGGGTCGTCCTTGCCGAACCCAATCCGCTTGTCGTTTCGGCCCTTGGCGTGTGTTTCAAGGGCGACCCGCGGTTCCGCCTGATGACCAGCACCCAAAGCGGCGCCGACGTGCTTGCCCTGCCCGAGGATGCGACCGATGTTGTCGTGCTGTCCTGGCAACTGGCGGACATGGGCGCGCCGGATGTCCTGCGCGTGCTCAAGGCGCGGCAAAGCCCCCTGCGGGTGACGATCTTTTCCAACAACCGCGACCTTGGCCATGTGCGCCAGGCGGTCCGGCTTGGCGCGCTCGGATATTGCTACCAGTTCGACGATCCTTCGGTGCTGTTCGACACGCTGCATGCGGTGGCAAACGGGCGGCTTTGCGTGCCCTATATCGACGTTACAAAGATCAACGACACGCCGCTGGCCCAGCTGACGGTGCGCGAACGCGAATTGCTGGCGGTACTGGCGCGCGGCTGGACCAACCAGCAGATCGCCAACCGCACCGGGATTTCAGAGAATACGGTGAAATACCATCTCAAGAATCTCTATGACAAGCTTGGGGTGCGCAACCGCGCCATGGCCGTCGCCGTCTATTCGCGCGAGGCCGAGGATTGAACCCCCGGTCACACCGTCAGGCGGTTACTCGGCCTCGTCCATCTTCGACGCGTTGAGAAGCGCGAATTTTTCATCCCCAAGCTTGGCCAGCAAATCGAGATGCGTCTCGAGAAAGTCGATATGGCCTTCCTCGTCCGCCAGCAGTTCCTCGAACAGGTTCTTGGTCACAAAATCGCCGACGGACTCACAATGTTTGCGGGCTTCCATGTACAGGTTGCGGGCGTCGTGTTCACCGGCCAGATCACATTCCATCGTCTCTTTCGGCGTCTGACCGATGCGCAGCGAATCCAGCTTTTGCAGGTTCGGATGGCCGCCCAGAAACAGGATGCGCGCGATCAGCTTGTCGGCGTGGTGCATCTCTTCAATGCTCTCTTCGCGAGACTTCTTGGCCATGTGGCCAAGTCCCCAATCCTCTTGCATCCGGAAATGCAGCCAGTACTGGCTGACGGCCGTCAATTCGCTGCGCAGTGCGTCGTTGAGGTAATCAATTACTTTTTTGTCGCCGTTCATTGTCGATTTCCTGTGTTGCTCCGACCCTGCCGCGCAGGTTGCGAAGTTGCATGGGGACACTAAGATTGTCGTTCGAACGCATTACAGACAGGAAAACCGGCATGCAACCTCCGCAGTCGGCCGCCTTTCCAAGCGCACGATAGATCTTGCCGGGGGTGATGATGGTCTTGTCATCCGCAGCGCGCATCCAGTCGATGGCAGCAAGGATGTCGCGATCCGAGATGTTCTGGCAATGACAGACTATCATAAAGGCGGGTCCGGATTGGTGGCGGGTGCGGCGGCCCTCTGACCAGATGATCGCCTTTAATGACATTCCTTACTTATTTAATCGGATATGTCAAACGGCTTTTCCGACACCCTGCGACATCGGCAAAGTCGGGCCGCGAACGGTTAAACCTAACCGAATTTCTGGCCCCCCAACGGGTAGGGCGAAACCCCTCCCCCCGGTGCGACTTCCTATCCTGCAAGGTGTTCTGAGCCACGCCTCGCCCTGCCATCCTGACCACCAGAAACACGCATTTCCGTAGGGAGGAAACATCATGGCTGGCTATAATCATCTCTTCATTCCGGGGCCGACGAACATGCCCGAACAGGTCCGCATGGCGATGAACGTCAGCATGCAGGACATGCGCGCGCCCGATTTCCCCGAACTGACCAAGCCGCTGTTCCAGAAGGTGCAGAAGGTGTTCAAGAACACCACCGGCCGTGTGTTCCTCTATCCGTCCTCCGGCACCGGTGCCTGGGAGGCGGCGATCCAGAACACCCTGTCCCCCGGCGACAAGGTACTGATGAGCCGTTTTGGCCAGTTTTCGCACCTCTGGGTCGACATGGCTCAGCGTCTGGGACTGGATGTCGAGGTGTTCGATTGCGAATGGGGCGAAGGTGTCCCGGTCGAAAAATACGCGGCCCGGCTCAAGGCCGATACATCGCATGAAATCAAGGCGGTGTTCGCCACCCACAACGAAACGGCCACCGGCGTCAGTTCCGACATCAAGGGCGTGCGCGCCGCACTGGACGCGGCCAACCACCCGGCCTTGTTCATGGTCGATGGCGTGTCGTCCATCGGCTCGATTGAATTCGATCAGGACGCATGGGGCGTGGATTGCGCCGTGTCCGGATCGCAAAAGGGCTTTATGCTGCCTGCGGGCCTGGGCATCCTGTCGGTGTCCAAATGGGCGCTCGAGGCGCACAAACATTCCGAATTCCCGCGCACCTTCTTTTCGTTCGAGGACATGATCGCCACGAACGATCAGGGCTTTTTCCCCTATACTCCGGCCACCCAACTGCTGCGCGGTCTGGATACCGCCTGCGACATGATCCACGACGAGGGGCTGGAAAACATCTGGGCGCGCCATCACCGTCTGGCCAGCGGCGTGCGCGCGGCGGTTGATGCCTGGGGTCTCAAGCTGTGCGCCAAGGAACCCAAGTGGCATTCCGACACGGTCAGCGCCATCATGGTGCCCGAAGGCGTGGATGCCCGCGAGGTTATCTCGACCGGGTACAGCAAATACAACACCTCGTTCGGCACCGGCCTGTCCAAGGTCATGGGAAAAGTCTTCCGCATCGGCCATCTGGGCTGGCTGAACGAAGGCATGGTCTGCACGGCGCTGTCGGTCGCGGAAATGTCGATGATCGACGTCGGCATGAACATCAAGGCAGGTTCAGGCGTCGGCGCGGCGGTGGAATATTTCACCAGCAACGCCGCAAAATCGGGCAAGGCCATAGCCGCCGAGTAAGCGGCGGACACACGGCTTCTCCGCCGGGTGACCGGCGGGCACCAGCGATCAACAGGAAAGATCTGAGACAATGAGCCACACAGTACACGGCATGCGGGTAACACGCCTGCAACGCTCGACCCTGGCCGTTCCCGCCTCGAATGTCGGGATGATCCAGAAGGCGGCAGACAGCAACGCCGATGTCGTCTTTCTCGACCTTGAGGATGCCGTTGCCCCGAACGACAAGGAACAGGCCCGCAAGAACTGCATCGAGGCGCTGAACGACATCGACTGGAAGGGCAAGAACAAGATCACGTCGGTCCGCATCAACGGTCTGGACACCCATTACATGTACCGCGACGTGGTGGATGTGATGGAACAGGCCGGATCGAAACTGGACGTGATCCTGATCCCCAAAGTCGGCCTGCCCGCGGATGTCTACATGGTCGAAGCGATGTGCAACCAGATCGAGATGGCCATGGGCTACACCCGCAAGGTCGGTCTTGAGGCGTTGATCGAAACCCCCCTTGGCATGGCTAATGTCGAGGCGCTGGCGGCGGCCCCGTCCCGTCTTGAGGCGATGCACTTTGGCGTGGCGGACTATGCGGCGTTTCACAAGGCGCGCACCGTCAACATCGGCGGGCTGAATCCCAACTATCCGGGCGATCAGTGGCATGCGGCGCTGTCGCGCATGACAACTGCCTGCCGCGCCTATGGCCTGCGCCCCATCGACGGCCCGTTCGGCGATTTCAGCGATCCCGACGGGTTCCGCGATGCCTGCAAGCGCGGTGCCGCGCTGGGAATCGAAGGCAAATGGGCGATCCATCCCAGCCAGATCGACATGGCGAACGAGGAATATTCCCCCACCGATGCCGAGGTGCAGCGCGCCGAGCGTATTCTGGTCGCCCTGAAAGAGGCGGCCGAGCAGGGCAAGGGCGCCGCCAGCCTGGATGGCAAGATGATCGACGCCGCATCCGAAAAGATGGCGAACAATGTGCTCGCGGTTCAGAAAGTGCTCAAGGCACGCGCCGCGTAAACAGATCAAGGGAGGAGGAGACCCGAGATGGACATTCACGAATATCAGGCCAAGGAACTGCTGGCAACGCATGGCATCCGCATGCCGCGCGGCGGTCTGGCCTACAGCCCCGAACAGGCCGCCTATCGCGCCACGGAAATCGGTGGCGAGGCATGGGTGGTCAAGGCGCAGGTACATTCCGGCGCGCGCGGCAAGGCCGGCGGCATCGTGCTGTGCCGCACCGACAAAGAAGTGGCCGCCGCCGCCGAAAAGATGCTGGGACAAAAGCTGGTCACGCATCAGACAGGCCCCGGTGGCAAGCTGATCAACCGGCTTTATATCGAAGAAACCGTGCCGATCGAGAAAGAGCTGTACCTTGGCTTTGTGCTCGACCGGAAAGAGGAACGCATCATGATCGTCGCCTCGTCCTCGGGAGGCATGGAGATCGAGCAGATCGCCGAGGATGAGCCGGATTCGCTGGTCCGTGCCAGCGTCGATCCCGGTTTGGGCATGCAGCAGTTTCAGGCGCGCGAAATCGCCTTTGGCCTTGGCCTTGACGGTGCGCTGATCGGCAAGGCGGTCGATACCATCCTGGGCTGTTACCGCGTGTTCCGCGATTTCGACGCCTCGATGCTGGAAATCAACCCGCTTGTGGTCTCCAAAGGCGAGGTGATCGCGCTGGACGCCAAAATGTCGTTCGACGAAAACGCCCTGTTCCGCCGCCCCGAAATCAGCGAGCTGCGCGACAAAAGCCAGGAAGATGCGCGCGAAACCTTTGCTTCGGATCGCGGTCTGTCCTATGTCGGCCTTGACGGTGAAATCGGCTGCATCATCAACGGTGCCGGCCTTGCCATGGCCACGCTGGACATGATCAAGATCGAAGGTGGCGAGCCTGCCAATTTCCTTGACATCGGCGGCGGCGCGTCGCCCGAACGTGTGGCGAAATCCTTTCGCGCGGTGTTGCAGGACAAGAACGTCAAGGTGATCCTTGTGAACATCTTTGCCGGCATCAACCGCTGCGACTGGGTGGCCGAAGGCGTCGTCAAGGCGATCGAGGAGGTGGGCGTGGACATGCCCCTGATCGTGCGCCTGTCGGGCACCAAGGTTGAAGAGGGGCGCGCCATCCTGCGCGAAAAGGCACCGCATGTGATCACGGCCGAAACGCTCAAGGATGCCGCCGTCGCTGCGGTTGCCGCGCTCAAATCCACACAAAAAGCAGCCTGAGGGGGAACGCGCAATGTCCATTCTTCTGAACAAGAATACGCCTGTCATCGTCCAGGGCTTTACCGGACGCATCGGCACCTTTCACGCCGAAGAGATGAAGGCCTATGGCACCAATGTCGTCGGCGGGGTGACCCCCGGCAAGGGCGGCAGCTCGCATCTGGATCTGCCGGTGTTCAACACCGTCAAGGGGGCCGTGGCCGAAACAGGTGCAGAGGCGTCCATCGTGTTCGTCCCGCCGCCCTTTGCCGCGGATTCCATCATGGAGGCGGCGGATGCAGGCATCAAATACTGCGTCTGCATCACCGACGGCATCCCGTCGCAGGACATGATGCGCGTCAAACGCTACATGCGCCGCTACCGCCGCGAGGACCGGATGATCCTGACAGGGCCGAACTGCGCGGGCACCATCACCCCCGGCGAGGCGATGATGGGCATCATGCCCGGCAGCATCTACATGGCTGGGCGTGTGGGCATCGTGGGCCGGTCCGGAACGCTGGGCTATGAGGCCGCCAGCCAGATGAAGGCGCGCGGCATCGGTGTATCCACATCCGTGGGCATCGGCGGCGATCCGATCAACGGATTTTCCTTCCGCGACGTGCTGGAACTGTTCGAGGCCGATCCCGACACCGATGCCGTCGTGATGATCGGTGAAATCGGTGGCCCGCAAGAGGCGGAAGCAGCGGAATGGGCGCGCGCGCACATGAAAAAACCGCTGATGGCCTATGTCGCTGGCCTGTCTGCGCCAAAGGGCAAGCGCATGGGTCATGCTGGTGCCATCGTGTCGGCCTTTGGCGAATCGGCGCAGGAAAAGGTTGAGATCATCCGCGAGGCTGGCCATACGATTATACCGCATCCCGCAGCCTTTGGCGAAACCGTCGAATCCGTGCTGTCGGGCAAAAAGGTAGCCGCATGACCAAGAAAAAGATCCTGCTGACCCGTCGCTGGCCCGAAACGGTCGAACAGCGCCTGTCGGCCGACTATGACGCCACGCTGAACACCGATGACGTACCGATGGGCACCGAGGCGATCGGCGCGGCACTGAACGACTATGACGCCGTCTGTCCCACCGTGTCGGACAAACTGCCTGCCAGCATGTTCACCGGCAACCACCGGGCACAGATCCTTGGCAACTTTGGCGTGGGGTTTAACCACATCGACATTGCCGCCGCCACCGGAGCGGGTCTGACCGTGACCAACACCCCCGGCGTGCTGACCGACTGCACCGCCGACACCGCGCTGACCCTGATGCTGATGCTGGCGCGCCGTGCCGGCGAGGGTGAACGCGAGCTGCGCGCCGGCAGCTGGACAGGTTGGCGTCCTACGCACATGATGGGCACCCGCCTGCGCGGCAAGGTGCTGGGCATCGTCGGCATGGGGCGCATCGGCATCGCCACGGCGAAACGGGCGCATGCGGCTTTTGGCATGAAGATCGTGTATTACAACCTTGTGGACGTCCCCGAAGAGCATATCGCCGACATGGGTGCCCTGCGCATGGACACGGTCGAGGATGTGTTGAAGGCGTCCGATGTGGTGTCCCTGCACATCCCCGGCGGCGGCGACAACACCCACCTGATGAACGCCGAACGTCTGGCGCTGATCGGACCGGACGGCATGCTGATCAACACCGCCCGGGGCGACGTGATCGATCAGACTGCGCTGATTGCCGCGCTGAAAGACGGCAAGATCGGCGGCGCCGGTCTGGACGTGTTCGAGGGCGAACCGGATGTGCCCGCCGAACTGATTGCCATGGAAAACACCGTGCTTCTGCCTCATCTGGGCAGCGCCACCCGCGAAACGCGCGAGGATATGGGCAACATGGTCGCCGATAACCTGGATGCGTTCTTTGCCGGAAAGCCGGTGCCCAACCCTGTGTCGTAACCAAACCTCCCGTTGGTCACGTCCCAGGCTGGCCAGAGCGTGCTCCTCCACGCTCTGGCCAGTTTAGTTTTGGACCGGCAGGATGTGGCAGGCCCCAATCGTGCCGGTCAATCGCCTCAGGGCTTTTCCAGCCCCGACACCAGCCTCGGGGCCAGCGATGCGGGGGATCCGCGTAATTCGAGTACCCGCGCGCGCAGCCGCTCGGCCTCGGGTCTTGCGTGGGTCACGAACAGCGTAGCGGGCCGGACCTCGGCAATCAGCGCCTCGGTCAGGGTCAGCATCACCTCGGCGGTCTTGGCGTCCAGAGACACGAACGGTTCGTCCATGATCAGGAACTCCGGCGCGCCGGCAAAGGCGCGCGCCAGCGACAGCCGACGCTGCTGGCCCAGCGACAACTGGCCCGGAAACAATCCGGACTTGTTGGCGATGCCCACCTTGTCCAGCATGGCGCGCGCGCCGTCGTCCGACAGCGTGGGATGGATCAGCGTCAGGTTCTGCAGCACGCTGCGCCACAGCAGCAGCGTAGGCTCCTGAAACACGATCGCCATCTTGTCGGGGCGGTCGATCCTGCCTTCGAACTGCGGATCTATCCCCGCGACCAGCCGCAGCAGGGTCGATTTTCCGATGCCCGACGGCCCCAGAATGGCGACCGTTTCGCCGCGCTGGATCTCGAACGCGATGCGGCCGAGAACCTGCGTCGTCCCATAGGTCTTGCGCGTGACATCGACCCGGATCATGCGGTCCGCCAGCGGCGCACGCGCCGTTCCCAGGGTTGCAGAAGCGACCATTCCACCAGCAGCATCACCATGATGAAAGACAGAGCATAGACCAGCACCATCGCCACGTCGAACAGCTGGAAATACAGGTGGATCTTGAAGCCGATACCGCTGGAGCGACCCAGAAATTCCACCACCAGCACGATTTTCCAGATCACCGCGACACCCGACCGCGCAGCGGCGGCGATGAACGGCGCAAGCTGCGGCAGCAACACATGGCGCAGGCGCGCGACGGGCGGCATACGGTAGACCTTGGCCATTGCGTCCAGATCCGGGTTGAACGACCGCGCGCCCTCGCGGATCATGGTGGTGACGTTGGGCACCTTGTTCAGCGTCACGGCGACAATCGCCGCCGTCTCGTTCAGCCCGATCCACAGGTAACACAGCACGATCAGCACCAGCGCCGGCAGGTTCAGGAACACCACCAGCCACGGATCAAGCCAGCGGTCCACAGCCGGAAACCGCCCCATGACCAGCCCCAGCGCCATGCCGATGGTCATGGCCAGCACAAAGGCCCAGATCACCCGGACCAGCGTATGCCCAAGATGGAACAGCAAGTCGCCCGACTGTACCTCTTGCAGAAACGGCCCGACCAGTGACCAGGGTTGCGGCAAAACCGTGGGATCATCACCCAGCGTTGCGGCGACGATCCACAGCCCAAGCAGCCCGAAAAGCGAAAGCGCCGGGACCAGGCCCCTGTCACTCATGGGACCGGACCCGTCACTTCACGTCCGCAAACAGGCCCTCGGGCAGGGCCGTGGCCTTTCCGACAAGCTCTTCGCCACCCAGATCGGCCATCAGTTGCAGGAACCTGTCCGCGCCTTCAAGGTCCACTGGTCCCCGCGCCGGAGTCCCGGCAAGGTAGTCGCTCCTCAGCGCCTCGAACTGTTCTTCGGTCTGGGCGTTCATCTGCGGGCGGATCGCTTCCCAAACCTGCGGATCAGAGGCCATCAGCGCCTTTGAATCCTGCGACGCATCGTAAAGCGCCTGTGCGATGCCGGGATTCGCGTCGATAAAGCTTTGCTTCATGTAATAGCCCAGGAGCGGTGTGTCGGGGTTCAACCCCAGCGCATCGGCCGCCGTCTCGACCGAGATCAGCTCGCGCATGCCTTCGACCTTCATCTTGGCAAGGAAGTGCCAGTAGTTGATAGCCCCGGCAAGATCCCCCGAAATGCCGGATTTGAAGATCAGGGGCGGCGCGCCGAACACCTGTTCGGTCGCGGCCTCAAGGTCCATGTCATATTCCTGGCTCGCATAGGCGCGCAGGATCAGCCAGCTCTTGTCCAGCGGCCCGCCGGCAATGCCGATCTGGCCCCCCTCAAGATCGGCCAGCGTCCCGGCCGTGCTGTCCCCGGGCACGACCACGCCCCCCACCGCCTTGGAATAAGGGACAAACACGTAATCCTTGCCCGCCGCCCGCTGCCGTGCGACCCAGATCCAGTCCGCGACGGCAATATCGGCCTCGCCGCCCTCGACCGCGACACGGGTTGCGCCGTTGTCCGCATAGGGCTGCATTTCCAGATCGAAACCGTACTTTTCGTCAAGACCGTTGTCGATGATGGTGCTCAGTTCCCAGTTCACCGTGCCGATCTGCAAGACGGCGGCGCGGACCTTTGTCATATCCTGCGCAAAGGCCCCCGTCGCGGTGATCAGGCCCGCCAGCATCAGACCGGCCATTTTCAGTGTCGAGTTCATGCTTTCCCTCCCAGGAATTTGCGGACCGCAACACCGCCAATCGCGCCACAACGGCAGGCACCTGTCCTGCCATGCAGGACATCATGCCGAAAGCCGACATGAAACGCAAAGGTCACCAGATGTCCTCCCTGCCCCTGTCACGGGGTCTTGGGCCGAGACTGCCAGAGAAGCGGCGCCGCCCCTACCAATACTTTTGGAGCATTGCCGCGGCGGGCCACCTGCAACACGATAGCGCAATGAAAAACATTCTTCTTGCCGCCGTGATGGTTCTGGCCACCGGCCCCCTGTCAGCACAGGTCGCCCTTGACAGGGATGCCCCGGTTGCGTTTCTGGGCCTCACCTTCCTCGATACCTCTACCGAAGGCGCCTACAACGGGGTGCGTGAAGACGAGACCGAGCGGCTGAAGCTGCTGGAACAGACCGTTACGGACCGCTTTGCCGATGAGGGGTTCACCCTGATGGACCTTGCCCCCGTCGCGGAAGAGCTTGAACGGACAGTAAATCCCGCCAAATGTTACGGCTGCGACCTGCGGATGGGCGAAAAGCTGGGCGCCGGTTACATTCTGGTGGGCGAGGTGCAGAAGGTGTCCAACCTGATCCTCGCAATGAATCTTGTCATGCGCGATGTCGACACCGGCGAAATGGTGCGGGGCATGTCATCCGAGATCCGCTCGAACACGGATGACTCGTGGTTGCGCGGCATGCGCTACATCCTGAAAAACAACTTCTTCAAATCGTGAGGACACATGCGACAACTGAGAAACCTTTTCCTGGTGCTGGGGCTGATCCTGCCCGGCATGGCGCTTGCACACGGGCCGTCGCGCCAGAAGGTCACCGTGACCACCGAAGTGGCCGCCGAACCCGCCGCCGTGTGGGAGGTGATCGGCAACTTTCATGACATGGGCTGGCATCCCGCGGTATTCGAAACCCAGGGCGAAGCCGGAAACCAGATCGATTCAACCCGTGTTGTGGTGCTGGGCGAGGCTGGCGGGCCAACCATCAACGAACTGCTCTACAAACATGACCCCGTAAAGATGACCTATTCCTACCGGATCGAGGATGTGGCGGTCGAAGTCCTTCCGGTCACCAATTATTCGTCGCATCTGACGGTCAAGCCGCTTGACGGGGGTGGCTCGCTGATCGAATGGCGCGGCGCCTTCTACCGCGGCTACCCCAACAACGATCCGCCTGAAGAGTTGAACGATGAAGCGGCGATTGCCGCCGTCACCGCCATCTATGAGGCAGGCATGGCCGAGCTTGTGGAACGCTTTGGCGCGCCGTAAATCCCTTTTTGCGACTGTTGTCGCCCTGTCCCTCGCCGCCACTCAACTGGCTGCGGGGGATTTTGCCTATGTGACCAACCAGAACAGCGAAGACTTGAGCATCCTGGATCTGGATGCCGGCACCGAGGTGTCCCGCGTCCCCGTCCCCGGCAAGCCGGCCGGTGTCGCCGTCGACGGATCGGGCAACATCTTTACCGTCTCGCCCGACACAAAGGTGGTGCGCCGACTCGATCAGGACGGCACCGTTCTGGCCACGGCACAACTGGATGGCGGGCCCATCGGTGTGGTTTATGACCGCGGTCATAAACGCGTCTTCGTGTCGGACTGGTACAATGCCCGCATCTGGGTGCTGGACGCCGAAACGCTGGAACAGGTACAAATGCTGGAAACAGGCAGCGCACCGGCCGGGCTTGCGGTTTCGGACGATGGCCGCTGGCTTGCCTCGGCTGACAGGGATTCCGATCAGGTATCGATCTTCAATCTGGACACGCTTGGTCTGCACCTGCGCGCGCCGGTGGGCAGCCGCCCTTTTGGTCTGCGCTTTGATCCCGAGGGGCGGCTTTTTGTGGCCAATGTCGGCACCAATGACGTGACCCTGATCGACCCGCAGTCAGGCGAAGCAATCGCCACCGTGGCGGTTGGCGAACGCCCTTATGGCGTGGCCTTCGCGCAGGGGCGGGCCTTTGTCACCAACCAGTATGCCGACACGGTCAGCGTCATCGACCTGGACACGCGCGCCGTGGTCGAAACCATCGACGTCGGCGAATACCCCGAAGGCATCGACACGACAACCGATGGCGCCACGCTTGTCGTTGCAAACTGGTTTTCCAATACCGTCAGCCTGATCGATGCGTCCACGATGCAGGTGGTGGCCGAGATTGACACAGCGGACGGCCCGCGCGCCTTTGGCACGTTCATCCAAGCAAGGAACTGACCATGAAACTCTCGGCCCTGACCCTGCCCGTCCTTTTTGCCTCTGCCCTGCCCGCCCTTGCCTATGATCCCTCATGGCCCGACCTGTCCGCGGCGCTGTATGACAGCCGCACCCTGAACGACGGTGCGGAATACATCGCGATCGACGTCCCCTACCGCACCGCCGACGACGCCCGCACTCAGGTTGCCGCGCAGGTGTCCGCACCGGACGGGCTTTTGCTGGGCAGCGTCACGCTGATCCTGGACGAGAATCCGATGCCGGTGTCGGCGGTGTTCACGCTTGATCAGCCGCAGCCGCGCTTTTTCTTTGATGTGACGATGCGGGTCAACGGACCGACGCCGTTGCATGTGGTAGCGGAAACGACGGACGGCCAGCTTTTTGTCGCCGAGGCATATGTGAAGACGTCCGGCCAGGGCGCCTGTTCCGCACCCCCTGGGTCGGATCTGAAAGAGGCGCTGGCGACGCTGGGCGACATGACCATCAGCATCGATCAGCTTACCGGCTCCGGCGCCGGTGCGGACAAGCTCAGCGCGCTGTCCCTGCGGCAGCGGCGGCTGGATCTGGACATCTCGCACCCCAGCAACTCGGGCATGCAGATGAACCAGATCACGCTTCTTTTCGTGCCCATGCGCTATGTCGAAAACGTCGAGATCGACCTGGACGGCGCAGATTACGTTGACCTGACAGGCAGCATTTCCCTGTCAGAGAATCCGCGTGTGTCCTTGGGTATTCCGGGGCAGACGCAATCGGTGGATGTCACCATGACCGACACCGATGGCACCGTCACCCAAGCCGAAAAGCGGCTGACCGGATACTGAAGGGGAAGTCTTTACTGCGGCGATGGCTCCGGCTCCGGCGTGACTTCCTCAAGCGGATAGTCCCAGAGCGCCCACCCGTCCGTACCCTCGGGCAACCAGTAGACGGTGGTATAGCCGTATTCCAGCGCGCGTTTCGCCGCGTTCCACGACATCCAGCAATCTTCAAGGCAGAAGAACAGTACCGGATGCGACATGTCGCCATCGGTGACCTGTTCCAGCCCGTCGCGGAAATAGGCGTGGTAACTGCCGGCCAGCGCGCCATAGCCGACATTCGGCAGCCAGATCGCCCCGGGAATCGAATCGCGTTTCTTGTCGCGCCAGATCGTGCCTTCGGGCAGGCCGGCCGGTTTGGGCGCCTGCGGCATCACATCCACAAAGGCGGTCGTGCCACTTTCCCAAAGGGCATGCGCACCTTCGGGGCCGACGACCGTGGCACCAGCCAGCGTGGCCGGAACCAGTTCGCGGAAATGGTCCATGCGGTAATCGGCAGGTTCCTCGACCGCCAGGACCGCCCCCGGCAGCAGGGCGCAAAGCACACCCGCCGCCAGGCGGGACATCACTGCCCCGCAGCCTTCATTTCGGTGCCCATGTCGCTGACGAGAGGCACACCTGCCTCGATCAGGATCGCGTCGATCTCGTCCTGGTGGCGGCGGATCAGCGAATTGAGCTGCCGTTCCCATACCTTTTCGCCCATGCGCACGCCCATGGTGATGCGGAAGAACAACCGTGGCGGCAGCGTTTCCCTGAGAAGCGGAATGACCGCAAGGTCGGGGTAATCCGATTTGACCATCGGCCCGGCGATGGGCCCCCAAAGGATGGCGGCGCCGGTCACGCCATTCTCGACATCGTTCAGAAGATCCGTGGTCGGGGATTCGAACCGGCGGTCCACCATGAGATTATAGGCCTTGGCACTTTTCATCAGACCGTTGCGGGCCATATGGGTGGCCGGCGGGCTTCCGGCGATTATACCGATGTCGGTCTCTTGCAGCCGCGGATCCGACAGTTCGGTCACGTCGGCCAGATCGGAATCCTTCTTGACCACCAAAGTATAGACAGAGGTCATGTAGTGGTTGGTGTTCTGAACCAGTTCGTGCCCCTGAGCAAAACCAATCACCACATCGCATCTGTTCGCGGCCAGCGTATTGCGCACAAAGCCAGTCGCCATCGGATACCACGTGTACTGGAGATCCAGTTCAAGCTTGTCTGCGAACAGTTCGGCAATCCGGTTCTCGAACCCTGTGCCTTCCTTGTCGGACATGGGGGAATTTGCCGGATCGGCGCAAACCCTGAACGCGGTACTGGACACGAGGTCAGAGGTCTGCGCCACACCCGGCCCCGCCTGGGAGAAAAGCAGGGCCGAAACGGCAATGGCCTGGGTCAGTACGCCTTTAGCCCATGCAGGCATTTTCAGTCTCTTGAATAAGGTCACTCTTGGCTTCTTTCTTGGCCGGACGCCCGCGCGGGACAGCCTCCATTCCACGGGCCTTCAGATAGACATAAATGTCATCAAGATAGCACATGACGTTCTGGTTATCGCCAAAGTGCGGCATGACCGAATTGCCATTGGCACGGCCGTTCACGACGACATCGACAAAATCGTAGTAGCCCATGTTGACGGCGGAATTCTTGATCTTCGGCGCATAGGTGGACCCTTCGCCGTCGGGGCCGTGGCAGACGTGACATTCCGAATGATAGCGCCGGAAGCCTGAAAAGGTCAGCCAGTCGACGGTGCCGTCCTCGGCCACGTTGAAGGTCGGGACATCGTCCTCGGTGAAATACTTGCCGCCGTCTTCGTATGAGGAAGCAACCTGCGGATGATCGGCAGACATGTCGACCGGCTGATCGCTCCAGGATTGGGCGGCGGCGACGGTGGGAAGACCGAAGGCCAGAGCAGCGGCGACGAAAATGGGGGAAGCGGCACGCTTCATGGGGCGGACCTTTCGGTTTTGGGGGGGACATTAAGAAGAAAGGGCCGACACACCCGACAGGCGTGCCGACCCTTTCACGATGCGCAGATTAGTCAGGCACTGCGAAGACTGTCAGCTGACCACCAAGTGCGGTGTAGTCGCTGAGTGCGGCATAGCCGCCCACTGCGCCCAGACCGTCGTTCGGATTTGTCAGACCGGCCGCAAGACCGATGCCGGCCCAGCCGCCCACACCCGACAGGATGCCGACATACTGCTTGTCGTCATGGGTGTAGGTCATCACGTTGCCGATGATGCCCGACGGAGTCTTGAACCGGTAGAGTTCATCACCCGTCTGTGCATCAACTGCCTTCAGGTAACCTTCGAGCGTGCCGTAGAACACGATATCACCCGCAGTTGCCAGGGCACCCGACCACACCGAGAACTGCTCGGGGATGGACCACTTGATCTCACCCGCGATGTTGTCCCATGCGATGAAGTTACCCATGCCGCCATGGCTGTCCGGTGCCGGGTACATCGCGAGGGTCGCGCCGACGTAGGGCTGACCGGCGGTGTAGGACACGCGGAACGGTTCGTAGTCCATGCAGACGTGGTTGGTCGGGACGTAGAACAGCTCGGTCTGGGGCGAATAGGCAGCAGGCTGCTGGTCCTTCGTTCCCAAGGCCGCCGGGCATATCCCGGTCGAGTTCACGTCTTCGCCGTTCTGCTCGGTCGAGTATTGTGCCACGACTTCGGGACGACCGTAGGTGTCGGACTCGGGGTCCATGTCGACGCCCGTGGTCCAGTTCACCACCGGATCGAACTTTTCGGCGACAAGAAGTTCGCCGGTCACTCTGTCCATGGTGTAGCCCAGACCATTCCGGTCAAAGTGGGTCAGCAGCTTGCGCTGTTCGCCTTCCCACTCCTGTTCGGTCAGGATCATCTCGTTCACGCCGTCATAATCCCACTCGTCGTGCGGGGTCATCTGGTAGAACCACTTGGCGATGCCGGTGTCAGCGTCGCGGGCCATAACTGTCATGGACCAGCGGTTGTCGCCGGGGCGCTGTGCGGGGTTCCATGTGGACGGGTTGCCCGAACCGTAATAGATCAGGTTCTCTTCGGGATCGTAGGAATACCAGCCCCAGGTGGTGCCGCCGCCGATCATCCACTGATCACCTTCCCAGGTGTTCGTGCCCGAGTTTTCGCCAACCGGTGTGCCCAGGTGGGTGGTGTTCTCGGGGTCGATCAGGATGTCTTCGTCCGGACCCATCGAATAGGCACGCCAGGCCTGGCTGCCGTCCGCGATGTTGTACGCGGTGACGTGACCGCGGACACCGAATTCACCACCGGAGATGCCGACGATGATCTTGTCCTTCACCGGCATCACGGTCGCGGTGTTGGTTTCGCCCTTGGACGGATCGCCGTTGACGACGGACCATTCCACTTCGCCGGTTTCGGCGTTCAGCGCGACAACGGTTGTATCCGCCTGGTGCAGGAAGATCTTGCCGTCGGCATAGGCCACACCGCGGTTCACGGTATCACAGCACATCACCGGAATGACGTCCGGATCCTGCTTGGGCTCGTACTTCCACTTGATCCGGCCGTCTTCGTTCAGATCCAGCGCATAGACAATGTTCGGGAACGGCGTGTGCAGATACATGGTGTCGCCGATCACCAGGGGCGAACCCTCGTGGCCGCGCAACACACCGGTGGACATGGTCCAGGCAACCTGGAGGTCACCGACGTTTTCCTTGGTGATCTGGTCCAGCTTCGAATAGCGCTGGTTCTTGTAGTCGCCGGTCTGGATGGCCCACTGGTTTGGATCATCGATCAGACCCATCAGCTCTTCGTTCGCGCTGGCCATGCCGGCGCAAAGCGCGATCCCCGAGGTCAATAAAACTAATTTCTTCATTTCCAACTCCCTTGTTGACGTAGTGCCTTGATGGCAACCCCTTCGATGCGTCCCTTTGCGAACGCGGTTTCGAAAAGGATTTTTCGACATGTGACCGGACCCTGTTTCCTCCGACCGGCCACACGCTTTAGTTCGCAGGCTTTAAGACTCCTCCCCCTCCGAACTGAACGTTGCAAGATACGCGACCACGTTGGCACGTTCTTCTTCCTTGCGAAGACCGGCGAAGGACATCTTGGTCCCGGGCACGTAATCACGTGGCTTTTCAAGATAGGCGGCCAGCGTTTCGGCGTCCCAGACAAGACCCTCTTCGCCTTTCGCGACCATCGCGTCGGAATAGTTGAAATCCTCGATCGAACCAGCGGTCCGGCCAAAAATATCGTTCAGGTGCGGTCCGACCTTGTTCTTGGCGTCTTCGCCGACAGCATGGCAGGCCATGCATTTGCGAAAGACCTTTTCGCCGGCTTCCGCATCGCCCGCGACATCCTGAGCGGCAGCGTATCCCGCCGACATCGCCAGAAGTCCCACAGTGGTTATCATTTTGACAAACATGTCATTCCTTTCCTAGTGCCGTGTGTGGTGCAGCCGTTCAGCGTGCCATTCCACATGATCACACGCGAACGTATTTATAAAGTAGTACGAATGGTCATACCCCTTTTGCATCCGCACCAATCCTGGCTGGCGACGTCTGGCCATGACATCGGCCAGAGCCTCCGGTTTCAGCAGGTCCAGAAACTGGTCCGCTGCGCCCTGATCGATCAGGATATCGCCCTTCCAGCCATGCTCTTCGAGCAGGATGGTCGAGTCGTGGCATGACCACGCGGTCTCGTCATCGCCCAGATAGGCGCTCAGCTGCTTTCGTCCCCAATCCGACTGTGTTGGATGTGCGATGGGTGCGAAAGCAGATACAGACTCAAATAGCTCAGAATTGCGCAGGGCAATGGTCAAAGCTCCGTGACCACCCATCGAATGACCTGTTATTCCATGCCGGTCCAGCACCGGAAGATTTTCCAACACGACCGAGCGCAGCTCGGACAAGATGTAGTCGTACATGCGGAAATGCGGGCGCCACGGGTCGCGGGTGGCGTTGACGTAGAATCCAGCGCCTTGCCCCAGATCATAGGCCTGATCGTCCGCAACCGAATCACCCCGCGGCGAGGTGTCGGGAAAGATCACAGCGATGCCATGCCGTGCAGCATGTTCCTGAAAGCCGCCCTTGGTCATCGCGTTTTCATGGGTGCAGGTCAGCCCGGACAGGTACCACAGCACCGGCACCGGGCCATCCTTGGCCTGCGGCGGAATATAGGCCGCAAAGGTCATCCCGACCCCACAGGTGTTCGAGGGATGCGAATACACGGCCTGCACCCCCCCAAAGCACCTGTTTTCCGAGATGACCTCAAGGTTCATATCAGAACACCACTACCGCACGGATCGACTTGCCTTCGTGCATGAGCTCGAAACCGTGGTTGATCTCATCCAGCGTCAGGGTGTGGGTGATCATCGGATCGATCTCGATCTTGCCCTCCATGTACCAGTCGACGATCTTGGGAACGTCCGTCCGGCCCTTGGCTCCGCCGAACGCCGTCCCGCGCCAGTTGCGCCCGGTGACCAGCTGGAAGGGACGGGTGGAAATTTCAGCGCCCGCCTTGGCCACACCGATGATGATCGACGTGCCCCAGCCCTTGTGCGCACATTCCAGCGCCTGCCGCATGACAGTGGTGTTGCCCGTCGCGTCAAAGGTGTAGTCCGCGCCGCCCTTGGTCAGTTCGACCAGATGGGCCACGATGTCCCCGTCCACCTTCTTGGGGTTCACGAAATCGGTCAGTCCGAAATGGCGCGCCATCTCTTCCTTGTCATCGTTCAGATCCACACCGACAATCTGATCAGCCCCGGCAAGACGCAGGCCCTGAATGACGTTCAGACCGATACCGCCAAGGCCAAAGACCACAGCGCGCGAGCCGAGTTCCACTTTGGCGGTGTTGATCACCGCGCCGATGCCGGTTGTGACACCGCAGCCGATGTAGCAGATCTTGTCAAAGGGCGCATCCTTGCGGACCTTTGCCAATGCGATTTCCGGCAGGACCGTGTGGTTCGCAAATGTCGAGCAGCCCATGTAATGATGGATCGGGGTGCCGTCGAGCATGGAAAAGCGCGTGGTGCCGTCTGGCATCAGGCCCTTGCCCTGTGTTACGCGGATCGCCTGACACAGGTTGGTTTTGCCGCTGAGGCAATATTCACATTCGCGGCATTCAGGTGTGTAAAGCGGAATGACGTGATCGCCCGGCTTGAGGCTTTTGACGCCTTCGCCCACTTCCAATACCACGCCCGCGCCTTCATGACCCAGGATCGCGGGAAATATGCCTTCGGGGTCGTCACCGGAACGCGTGAACTCGTCGGTGTGGCAAAGACCGGTCGCCTTGATCTCGACCAGAACCTCTCCGGCCTTTGGGCCTTCAAGGTTGACCTCCATGACTTCCAACGGTTTGCCGGCCTCCAGGGCCACGGCTGCACGTGTGCGCATGCCTTTTCCTCCACATATTTAAATTCGCTCTGCTGGCGTTTGATAGCACTATAAAAGGGGGCATCAACCGGGCAACTGCGACAATGGTTGGTATTGGCCCGTGTGGACAGGCAACCGGGCATGGCGCATAGTCCCCGCCATAGGGAGAGAGCAGATGAAACAACTCAGACTTTTTGCCGTCGGCCTTGTTTCCTTGGGTCTTGCGGCCCCGGTTCAGGCAGCCGACTTTTCCGACCCGACATGGCCCTGCATCCAGCGCAAGGTCGAAAACCTGTCCATTGGTCTCATGTGGCCGCATGAGATCGCCGAGATCAAGATGACCCCGGAACTGGCCGAAGAGTCCGACGACCTGGCTTCCAGCCTCGCGCTGCGGCGGATCGACCTGGATCAGGCGAACGAATATGTCACCGCTTTTGCCGACACACATGGCCGCGAGGCGGCCCTGATGGGACACATCTTCGAGAATGTGTTCAACCAGCTGAACAGCCGCCGCAGCCTGATCATCAGCGGGATCGAGGATTTCTCGCTCAAGCAGATCGAGATGTCCGAACGGATCAACACGACCCGCAGCGAGATGCAGACGCTGATGGCAGCGGACGAGCCGGATTATGACAGTGTTGACCGGCTCGAAGAGCAGATCGACTGGGAAGAACGCATCTACACAGACCGGCAGAAGTCGCTGGTCTATGTCTGCGAAACGCCGGTTCTGCTGGAACAGCGGCTTTATGCGATCGCGCAGATGCTGTCGGACCAGATCGAAAGCTGAAACAGGGCGCTATTCCCATTCCAGTTCGGTAAAGGCCACGGTGGCATTGCGCGCGTTGTACGCCTTAAACAGCTTCCAGTGTGGCGCTTCGGATTGTGCGACGGTCTGCACCGCATCGCTTAGCCGTTTACCTTCTGCAATGGCGGCCCGTGTATCTTCCGCCAGCACGCCAAGATAGCGCAGCACCGGCGCGGCGCCCGCGGGCCAGTCCAGCACAGGCCCGCCGTGGCCCGGCATCACCCGGTCGACCGGCGCATCGGCCAGTTCCGCCAGCACCGCCTGCCAGCCCACCACCGACCCGTCAAGCGCGGGGGTATGTTCGTCAAATACCAGATCACCGGTGAACATCAGACCCGAAACAGGGTCATGCGCCGTCAGATCGGTGCCGGTATGTGCCATCGGCCAGGCGCGCATCGCGATTTGCCGGTCGCCAAGGTCGATCCCGACCGCGTCCGCGACGGGCAGGTCGATATCCACTGTATCGGTCCCGATGAACTGCTGCGGCCCGATCAGGGCTTGCAGGCTTTCCAGATAGTTGCCGCGCCGGTCCGCCAGCGCCCGCCCCAGCCCGGCATGGCCCACCACACTGGCGCCCGCCTCGGCGAACACCGCCGCGCCCATCACATGATCGGGGTGCATGTGTGTCAGAATCACATGGCTGACGGGCAGGTCCGTTCTGGCCCGGATCGCCCGCCAGACGGCTTCGCCGATCCAGCGGGCCGAACCGGAATCGATCACCGCAACCGAATCGGCGCCTACCACAAAGGCGATATTGGCGACATCGCCACCGTTGGTCGCGTCCGGTTCTTCTATCAGGCCGCGATGGACAAAGACGCCCGGCGCGGCCTGATCGAACGCCAGCACCCTGCCCACGGGCACGCACCGTGGCCCCGCCCGCAGATCATAGGCGGCAAATGGGTCAAGATCCGGCGCAACGGCTGCCAGCCGCCGGTCGCAAGTGTTGATCTCTGCAGACTCGTATCCTGGCAAGAGAACGTCGCGGCAGATGTCGCCGCCTGCCAGACACAGGGTCACCACCAGTTCGAACATCGCCTTTCCCCCTTTGCAGGCGTCGGGCCGGACCGGGGCCGGACAGAACCAGACTGGGCCCCGGGCGCGGCCCCTGCCAGTCAGACCAAGGATCTAATGTCTTTATGCCGCATTATGTGGCATACATACCGGATACGCCCGAGGAGGAGGACCTCACAAGTGAAGATTTTCCACACAATTGCCTTGGCCGCCCTGATCGCGGGGCCTGTCTGCGCCGCGACCGAGGCCGTCCAGAATCCCCTGACAGAAAGCGAAAGCTGGACGGACCTGCGCGGCGACATCATCGGCGACGCGCCGATCCGGGACGGCAGCGCCGTCTTTGCCGTCGATGCGCCCTACCGCGCCGACGATGCCGCCACGGTGCCCATCCACATCACTCAGACCGATCCTGCGGCAGACATCGACAGCCTGACGATCGTCATAGACGAAAACCCGGCCCCGCTGGCTGCGACCTTCACCTATGGCGCCGCGATGGCGCCGCTTGACATGGAGGTGCGCGTCCGCGTCAACCAGTATTCCAACGTCCGCGTGATCGCCGATACCGGCGACGATCTGTTGATGAACGGCCGCTTTGTGAAGGCTTCGGGGGGCTGTTCCGCGCCTGCGTCCAGGAACCCGGAACTGGCGCTGGCCTCTATGGGTCAGATGCGCCTGCGTCAGTTCGAACAGCCCGCGCAGATGTCGACGCCGCGGCGCGAGGCGCAGATCATGATCCGCCACCCGAACTATTCCGGGCTTCAGCGCGACCAGATCACGCAGCTTTTCATTTCGGCGCATTTCATCGACAGGATCGAAGTGTTCCAGGGTGACGAGATGCTCTGGACCATGGAGGGCGGTATCTCGATCAGCGAGAACCCGGTGTTCCGCTTTCAGTATGGCGACAACGGGTCAACCGACCTGCGGGTGCGCGCGACCGATACCGACGGCAACATGTTCGAACAGACCCTGCCGAAGGATGCGCAGGGCTGATCCGGGACCAGACCGCCAAAGACAAATGGCCCCGGCAGTTCCACCGGGACCATTTGTTTGAGCGTAAAGCCAGTAGCTCGGATCAGAGTGGCCCGAATCCCCGTGGCCCGAATCCGAATGGCCAGGGCAGGCTTGGGTCAGAAGCAGATGATCTCGGCCTCGGCCTGGGCGCGGCGCAGGTCAGCGACGATATTGGCGGCAAAGGCGGCAGAGCGGAAGATCGACATCCGCTCGCCCCCGGTCAGTCGCAGCGACAGCACTGTTTCCGCTTCAAGATACTGTTCATACGGCAGGATCGACGCGATCGTGTCGATCGAGCAGGAACACTTTCGCAGCACGTCCCGCCCCTGCCCGTTCGATGCCATGCAGCCAAAGACATAATCCGCCCTAGCCTCGGTGGGGTAGTCGTTCAGCCGCTGTTCTACGGTCTGGGCAAAAGCGGGCCCCGCGATCAGGGTCAGGGCGATCAGCAGGCGGATCATTGAGGTGCCTCCTCCAGTTCCTCGAAGCGCATCACCGAACTGTAGACCGGACCATCGGTCCCCGGCACGTTCGCCTCGAGCGTTTCATACCAGCCGGGCACATCATCGGACATCGTCACCGTCAGGGCAAGATCGCCGAACCCCTTCATGCGGTCGCTGTTGGGATCGTTCGCAAAGGGGCGCAGCGTCACGGTCTGCGTCTCGATCGAATTGCCCTGATACATCGCTTCGCCGGTCTGCACATCTGTCGGGGTCACAAGTGCCTCTTTCACCCGGTTGCGGATGTAAAACGGGCTGCCCCCGGCGGCCTCGGCCATGTCGCGCACCACGGTTTCGACAAAGTACATGATGATCGGGTTGCCCACGCTCATCGGAAAGGTTCCCAGATTGCGGTGCTTGCCGCCTTGCAGGAACCGCAGCCCGGCCTGTGGCGGCGTCGTTTCCTCGAACGACAGCTCGATCTCACCGGTATCGCGCAAGGCGGCATCGGGCACCAGCGTGTTGGTCACCGTGCGTTCGTACAACAGCATGTTGTCCATGCCGAAGTCATCCAGCGTGCCCGGCTTGAACAGCAGGTCGTAGGTCGCCGTACCTTCGTTTGCCGCAATCGCCGGTGTCCCCGCCAGAGTACAGGCCACCAGAGCGCAGGCCATGTGTTTGAACATTTCAGTCTCCTCCCGGGGCGCAGCCTACCCGTCGCATCCCTGCTGTCACGCGCTACTTTTGTCGGGGTCGGGCCGATCCAAGCGGGATCATGCGTCGGATTTTTCCCGCGTCTTCCAGTCGATCAGAGGGCGCAGGCGCGACAATTGCACCGGTTTGGTCAATACGGTGAAATCGTTGCGCGCGCCGATCTGGACCAGAGCCGGGCCACGGTCGGCGGTGATCACGATGGCCGGAACATGGGTGCCCGTCTCTTCGCGCACCCGGCGGATGGCCTGCACGCCGGTATCGTCGCCGTCCAGCTGGTAATCCGCCAGAATGATGTCCGGCGCCATGCCGATATCCCGCACGAGGGTCAGCGCCTCTTCGGTCGATTTCGCCGCCAGAACGCTGGCCCCCCAGGTTTCAAGCTTCTGGGTGGTGGCGAACAGCACATAGGGATCATTTTCCACCACCAGCACGATCAGGTTCATGTCGTTGTCGAAATCGGCCTGCGTGGCACCGGGAACCACCGGCATCGGTGCGCGGCCCGCCACTATCTCCATTTCGATCGAAAACACCGACCCGACGCCGGGCTTGCTGCGCACGCTGACAGTGTGGCCCAGATGGCGACAGGTTCGGTCCACGATGGACAGGCCAAGGCCCATGCCCGACCCCGGCGGCACGTTGTCGGCGCGGGTGAATTCGTCAAAGATGCGCTTCTGATCCTTGTGCGAAATCCCCATGCCGGTATCCCAGACCTGTAGGATCACGTTCGCGCCGTTGCGGCGGCACCCGACAAGAACGCGGCCGTTTTCGGTATACTGGATCGCATTGACCACAAGGTTCTGCACCGAACGCATCAGATACCGCTGATCGCTGCGCACCCAAAGCGAACAGGGCACGACGCTTAGCCGCACACCCTTTTTCGCGGCCACCGGCGCATGGTCCTCGATGATCCCCTGCATGAGCGACCCCAGACAGACCTCGGTCACCGACAGCGCGCTTTCGGTGCTTTCCAGCCGCGATATGTCAAGCAGCGCATGAAGCAGCGATTCGATCGACGCGAACGATCCGTCCAGCCGTTCCACCGTCGGTGCCACCGCCGTGCCGCGCGACATGTCCACCAGGGTCGAGATCAGCAGCTTGGCCGCATTGACCGGCTGCAACAGGTCGTGGCTGGCTGCGGCCAGGAAACGGGTCTTGGACGACACTGCCGCCTCTGCGGCTTCCTTGGCGATGCGCAGTTCCTCCTCGACCCGCGCCTGCGTTTCGTACTGGGCGGTCAGACGCACATTCGCCTCGGTCAGTTCCGAGGTGCGTTCCTCGACCCGCTTTTCCAGCATGTCGGTGGCGCGGGATTCCAGCGTCACATCCTTGAGATCCACCAGAAAACCGCGATCGGGCAGAAGATGCGCCTGAAGATCCAGCACCCGGCCGCCGCCGTGGCGCAGTCGCTTGCGCAACCTGCCTTCGGCGCGCAGGCGGTAGGGCCAGCGGTCTATGTCGGTAATGTCGGCGTCCACCAGCAGGCTGTTGGCCTGGATGAAACCCAGGATCTGCGTGAACCGCGTGCCCTGCTGCATCAGCGTGAAGGGCAGGCCCAGAAGTTCGCGGAACCGGTCATTGTGGATCATCACCATCCCGGCCCGCGAAAAGGTGCATATCCCCGACGACATGTTGTCGAATGCCGCCTGAAGGTAATGCGCCTGCATGTCGATCAGGCGGTCCTTTTCCGACCGGTTCTGGCGCACCACATTGGTGATTTCGGTCTGAAGCACGATCACGTTGTCAAGGCTCGTGCGCTGCTGGCTGATCTGGAACCAGCGGTCGCCGGACAGCGCCACGACAAAGGACAGGATAGACGCACCCGAAGGCCCGGTCTGCGCCTCGGTCAGGTTGGCCAGCAGCCGGGCACCGGGATCGACCAGATGCACGCTCTGTTCCATCGCGGCAAAATAGTCGGCCATCGACAGCCCCGGCAGGATCTGGTCGGTCAGATCGGGCAGCAGCGTCTTGAACAGATCGTTGCAGACCTGAAGCGTGCCATCGTTGAACAGGGCGAAACCGCCCTCCATTGCCGACAGCGCATCGGTCAGGTTCTTTTGCGTGCGCTCGCGGTCATAGCGCACCAGTTCAAGTTCGTTGCTGGCGCGCTCAAGGTCCAGCGTCTTGGCCCAGACCTGCCCCTGAAGCGCGATGGCCGACTGGAACGCGGCATAGGCCGAGTTTCCGACATCATGCTGCCGCCCGTTGCGGCGGATCAGTGCGTCAATGATCTTGGCCTGCTTTTCGACCTGCACGTCAAGAGGATCGTTCGGATCGATCAATGCAGGTCCCGCTTTCTGGCCTCGAAGAAGGCGACGCCCACAAAGGTCTGGTTCACATGCACCCCGCAATGCTGTTCGCCATAGGTGTTGAAACCCAGCACGCGGCGATTGCGGAAAATCTCGGACACCGCACCCGAAAGCTGCTTCTGCTCGATCTCGAGCTTGCGCAGCACGCAGTCAAAGCCAAGGATGAAGTCCGGCGGATTGCCCGCAGGGCCGCGCACGTCCAGCCCGGATTCCAGCGTCCGCAGAATCTCTTTGCCCCGGCCCAGGGTCAGCAGCAGACCGTCGTCGATGGCCGACAGGAACGACAGGGCATGCGCGCCCGGCGCCTCCTGGATGGCGCGGACGTGGTAGTTGTGGTGGTTGCGCACCAGCACCGGGTTTTCGGCAAAGACCTGTGGCGACAACTGATCGACGGACACCCCCACAAGCCGGGCATATTCCATCGCCGCCGGGGCACCGTTGATTTCCAGCACCAGCCGTTCCTCGGGGATGGCATGGGTCACGACCATCTGCTTTTCCGTCGGCAGGAAATGGTCAAAGCCAAGCCCGGTAAAGGCAAGGTCGGTCTCAAGCAGCAGCAGCAGCGCCGCATTGGTGTGGAACGCGCCGCCATGCAGCACAAAGGTCTTGCGGAAATCCAGCCCGTTGCCAGCCGAACCGCCAAACACCGGCATATCGCCCAGACCCTGCTCGAGCGCGGTGACCAGCATATCCTCCTGCTTGGACAGGCCGTCGGCAAAGATCAGCGCCAGACGGCTCCAGTCGGCGGTCTTCTGGAACTGCGCGGCATGGCGGCGCGCATCGGCGGCAATCTTCTTGATCGACAGCGGCTTGAGCGGGTCGATCAGCATCGAGGCGCAGCGGAAATGCCGTTTCGGAAAGGCCAGCACCTGAAGCGCGCCGGTTTCGTATCCCTGCGGCGTGATCTGCCCGGCGGTGGTGCAGCCGAACACCGGCAGGCCCGGCATCTGGCGGTCCAGTTCCCGTGCAAGCGCCGGCAGGTCCAGACCTTCGGGCAGCAGGACAAGGGCAAAGCAGACCTCGCGCAGGTCGATCTGGCTGACCAGATCCGCCACGGCGGCCCTTGCATCGCTTACATGCGAAACGCCAACCCCGACCGAGGTTGGCGCATTGAGAGGTTTTTGCAGCATCTGCCGCCCCCGCCTACTGGCTCAGAAACGCGCGAGCATCCGCATCTCCGCTGCCCACCGCGCCGTCCATGTTGCCGCTTTCCACCAGCACCGCGGCCTGAGTCCGGTTCTGCACCCCCAGACGGCGCAGAAGGGCGGTGATATGCGCCTTCACGGTCGCCTCGGCCAGGCTAAGCTCATAGGCGATCTGCTTGTTTGGCTTGCCGGCACAGATCAGCTTCATGATGCGGGTCTGCTGCGGGGTCAGGTCGGCCAGCTTCTGGTTGACCTGCTGGCAGTCGGGCCGTCCCTGCGCCGCGGCTCCGGTTTTCTGGTATTCCTTGGGCAGGTACTTGCGCCCGGCGCAGACATCGAACAACACCGATTTCAGCACCTGCGCCGAGGCATCCTTGGGCAGGAAGCCCGCCGCGCCTGCATCCATCAGCGCATGCACCACCTCGACGGATGTCAGCGACGAGATCACCAGGATCGGGGTATCCGGAATCCGGTCGCGCAGCGAAAGAAAGCCGCTGATTCCCGTGACATCCGGCAACTTGAGGTCGAACATCACCAGATCGGGCGCCACATCGCGCGACAGAAGGTCCATCGCCTCGCCCAGCGATTTGGCCGTTTCGATGCGGCAGTCGTTGAAAACATGGCTCAAGGCCGATGCAAGGGCATCGCCATACAGCGGATGGTCGTCGACGATCACCACGGATCGTATGCGACCAGCGGGCTGGGCCACCGGTTCATGTTTCATAGCAAAATCCTCCCTGCCGGAACATTAGCAAGAAAGGGATGTGCCACGCAACTCCCACACGGAGAGTTGCGCTCCGGCGGTCGCGGGCCGCGAACACTGTTCCGCGACCCCCGCAAAGCATCGGCATCCTCAGGCCTTGAGGTTGCCGTTGGCCTTGCCGACATGGGTGGCGATGGCATCCATAAGCGGCGGCGACAGGCAGTCATACGGCTCGAGCCCAAGCTCCTTGCACCGGCCACGCACCGAATCCATCTTTTCCGGATCGTAACCCGCCTCGATGATCGACGACACGAAGGCGGCGAACTGCGGCTCGGACCAGCCCGAAGCCTGCGACAATTCGGTATGCACAAAATCAAGCCCGTGGAACGGGTGCCCCGTGTTCTCGATCCGGCCGAACATGTGCACGCCGCAGCCCTTGCAGGCATAGCGCTGGATTGCCGCATGCGGATCGACGCGGTCCAGCTTTTCGCCGTTCTTGGTCACGCTCACCTTGTCGCTGCCGACAACGGCAATCTGCGCGAATGTCGCACCCTTCGGCTTCCAGCATTTGGAGCAGCCACAGACGTGGTTGTGCGCGGTCTGTGCGCCGATCTCGACCTCGACCTTGTCGCTGGCGCAATGGCATTTCAGCGTGCCGCCGGAAAAGGTCGATGACCCGGCCTTCACGCCATTGTCCACTGCAGGATGGATCCGCACATTGCTGTAACGCGGCGCGGCTGGCTTGGACGACGAACTTCCGCCGCCGAAAAGATTTGAAAGCAGTCCCATGAAAATAGTACCTCCCTTGATCGCAGCACTTTTTTTGCGCGATGGCCCGCAGACTGCCCGCGCGTGCCGGCCCTGACAACAGATTCAATGGTATCGGTCAGCCCAACCGCGCACCTGCTCCCCGTTTCTCCGGGTTTCAAATATCCCGGGGGAGTCCTTCGCAGAAGGACGGGGGCAGAGCCCCCTTACACTGTTCCAGGCAGAGCCCCCTTACACTGTTCCGGGCAGAGCCCTCTTGCACTGTTCCCGGGCAGAGCCTCCTTGGGCAGATCGTGCGCAGTTCTCCCGCTGGCGCAGAACGACGGAACCGCCGCGGGGCTCACCGCCCCGCCAGGAACCGCTGCGCGAAACGGCCCGCATCCAGCCGCCCCGGGGCCGGGCCAAAGGCGTCGCGATCAAACTCCGCCAGCAACCTGCGCCGCCCGGGCGTGGCGCCGTCCCGTCGCAGCAGGGCCAGCGCCGCCCGCCGCAGTCCGGCCGCGTCCCGGTCCGCTGCCGCGCGGCGCAACTGCCGTCGCAGCGGATCGAACGACGTCATCCGGCGCAGCCGTTCAAGCCCGGCGAACTGCCGACCGAACAGGATGACCCCCAGCCCGGCGATCACTGCCACAAGGAACGCGCCCAGCACGGGCACCGCGGACAGGCGTGCAGGCACCGGCGGCGGCACTGGCGCGGGCAGAGTCGATTCGTCCATTGCCACCCGCTGCGCCGATATCGTCACGGTCCGTGCCACCCGGTTGCGGGTGTCGAAATAGTCGAAACTGATCGGTTCGACGATAGCCGAGGTGTCATTGCCGGGCCGTATCGTCCAGCGCCAGTAGGCAATTGAAACCGGCCCCTCCGGCGAAAGCTCGACCAGCCGCTTTTCGGGATGGGCAAAGATCATCGCCGAAGGCGACACAAGGTCGGGCATCGGCGGGATCATGTCGGGCGGCACACCGATCGCCTCGATCCGCACCACCCGCAGTACGCCCTCACCAGGAAGCAGCTGGTCGGGGGCATTGGACCAGACGTCGGTCACTTCAAGCTTGCGCACCGGAAACCACCAGGAGTCGGCCAGATTCGCCGGCAGAGGCGCGGGCAGCACCTTGATCGAGACCGGTTCCGAGTGGATGTCATGCGGGAACCAGTCATCGCCCTCGTCCGTCAGCGTCAGGTGGTGGGTGAAGGCGCCTATGGACAGCGTGCCGGGCCGGTCGGGATAAATCGCCATGCGCCGCCTGAAATTCTTGACCTTCTTGCCGCGATCCGTGGTGTCGAACCACTGGTCCGGACCCAGCTGCATCCAGTTGAAGCCTTCCAGATCCGGCTGTTCCAGCGTCTCGCGCGTCACGTGCCGACGGTACTGCCCCTCGATGGTGATCAGGACCATCTCCTGGACTAAGGGCGCCACATCGCCGTTCTGCACGCTGACGGTCAGGGT
>JAGXGV010000090.1 GCA_024636635.1 Puniceibacterium sp. | reverse complement strand
TGTGGGCCATCGCGCTGATCGGCATGTGCTCTGCCCTGGTCGAATCAACGCTGGCGCAGGCCTACAAGCGCAGCACGCCCGACGGCGCCTATCGCGGCGGCCCGGCGCAGTCGATCATGTACGGCCTTGGCGGCAACTACCGCTGGCTGGCGGTAATCTATTCCGTCTGCCTGATCGCGTCCTTCGCCATCGGCTTCAACGCCTTCCAGGGCAACACGGTCGCGGGCGCCGCGCTGGACAGCCTTGCCATTCCGCGCGTCTGGACCGGCGCCGTGCTGGCCATCGCCACCGGCTTCATCGTCTACGGCGGCATCCACCGCATCGCCAAGACAGCGGACGTGATCATCCCCGTGATGGCCATCGGCTATATCGGCATGGCGCTCTTGATCATCCTGCTCAACATCACCGGCCTGCCCGGCGTGATCTGGGACATCGTCGCCAACGCCTTCGGCCTGCGCGAAGCGGTCGCCGGCGGCATGGGGGCGGCCATCGCGCAGGGTCTGCGCCGCGGCCTGTTCTCGAACGAGGCGGGGCTGGGGTCGGCCCCCAATGTCGCAGCGACAGCCTATGTGAAACACCCGGTCAGCCAGGGAATCACGCAAAGCTTTTCGGTGTTCATCGACACGATGATCATCTGTTCCTGCACGGCTTTCGTGATCCTGCTGGGCGATGTCTACGTTCCGGGCGCGGAAGGCGTGGACGGCGTGGTCCTGACCCAGCAGAGCATGGTCAGCCACGTTGGGGACTGGGCGCAGTATTTCCTGACGGGGGCGATCTTTCTCTTCTCGTTCTCGTCGATCATGTACAACTATTATCTCGGCGAAAATGCGCTCAGCTTTCTCACGGCCAATCCGGTCGCGGTGCAGGTCCTGCGCATCGCGATCATCGGCATCGTCTTTCTGGGGGCCGTGGCGCCGGGGGCGACGGCGGTGTTCAACTTCTCGGACCCGATGATGGGCATCCTGGCGGTGGTCAACCTGCTGGCGCTGATGATGCTGTTCCCCATCGCGCTGAGGATCATCAACGATTTCCGCACGCAACTGGCGGCTGGAATCGCCAAGCCGGTGTTCGATCCGAAGGCGTTTCCGGATCTGGACACCGACCCGACCGCCTGGCCGGACGCCAGATAGGGCCTGTCCCGTGACAAAATGGCCGGAAGGGGGCGCAACCGGCGCCCCCTTTCCTATGGCGCGCGCGCCGTCAGGAAAGGCAAGATTGCGCAACCCTGACGGGAAAGACCACGCCACCGACGCCGTTCCGCGCGCGCCATTTTCGCCACGTTCCGCCGCTTTCAATGCGTCGGCTCTTGCCCCGGCGTGCCGTCGCGTTAAGACTTTGCTGAAGAAAACCGCCCGTAAAGAGCCGTTCTTCACGGGCTACAGTGAACAAAGGTTACTGCCATGACCCTGCACCGCACCGCACTTGTTGCCGCACTTGCCACTGCCTGCATCGCCGGTACGCCGGTGCTGGCCGCCGACCCCTCTCTGGCACAGGCCCAGCCGGTGATGATGTCACCCGCGCCGGTGATGGCCGAACGCCCGATGCTGCTGTTCTCGCTGCGCGGCGGTGTGGCGTCCGATCCGGAATACTTCGGCTCCGACAACAACGAGGTCGGCGCAGATCTCGGGTTCAGGTTCCATTTTCTGCGGTTTCCCGGCGGGCGCGGGATCGGCAATCCCGATCCCTGGGGCGAAAAGCTTGGCTTCGGCCTGCATGGATCGCTGCGCTACATCGGCCAGCGCGATCAAGACGACTATGACGATCTGAACGGCATGGACGACATCGACGGCGCGCTCGAACTCGGGGCCGGGATCGGCTACACCACAACCAATTTCGATGTCTTCGCCGACCTGCGCCGTGGCTTTGGCGGACACGAAGGCTGGGTCGCCGCCGCCGGTGCCGACTACATCACCCGTCCGACCGACCGTTTGCGCCTGAACATGGGGCCGCGCCTGCTTTGGGGCGACGACGACTATACAGACACCTATTTCGGCGTGGATGCGTCCGAGGTCGGCCCGGGCCGTCCGGCGTTCGATGCCAATGGCGGGCTGGTCAGCGCCGGTCTGGAATTCGGTGCCCGCTACCAGCTTAGCGATGTCTGGGGCCTCGAAGGCGCCGTGACCTATGACGTGTTGCAGAATGATGCCGCCGACAGCCCGCTGGTGGACAACCTCGGCGACAAGGACCAGTGGGGCGTCCGCATTGGCGTGACGCGTGTGTTCCAGATCGGCGGCTGATCTGCGGCTGAACGGCAATGAACGGCGGCGCCCCCGGGGTGCCGCCGTTGCGCTGTCCGACTTTGCGGGTTTTTGTCCCGCTGCACGGCCTTGCGGGTCTTTGCCCCGCTGTCCGACTTTGCGGGTCTTTGCCCCGCTCTCCATTGCCATTGCGGCCCGGCCCGCGCTATGCCTGACCCATCAGGAACCAACCGGACGGGACAACGTGACGTGAGCGATCAGATCTGTGTCGGCGCCATCGCAGGCGCCTTTGGCGTGCAGGGCGAGGTGCGGCTGAAAAGCTTTACCGCCGACCCCGAGGCCATCGCCGAATACGCCCCCCTCAGCACCGAGGACGGCGGGCAAAGCTTTGATGTCCAGATCACCCGCGCCATCCCGCAGGGCTTTGCCGCCCGCCTGACAGGCGTGCGCAGCAAGGAACAGGCCGATGCCCTGAAAGGCACCCGCCTGTTCGCGCCCCGGGACCGGCTGCCATCGCTGCCGGACGACGAATATTACCATGCCGACCTGATCGGTCTTGCGGTGTTCGACACCGGCGGGGTCGCCCTGGGCCAGGTCAGGGCGGTGTTGAACCACGGCGCCTCGGACCTTCTCGAAATCGGGGCGCCGGGGCAAAGCGCGACCGTGCTGCTGCCCTTCACACTGGCCGCCGTGCCAACCGTCGACCTTGCATCGGGGCGCATCGTCGCCGACCCGCCGGAGGGGCTTTTCGACGGATGAGGCGGCTGGTGATCCACGCGGGATTCCACAAGACCGGCACCACCAGCGCGCAAAGCATGATCCACGCCAACCGCGCCACGCTGGCGGCACAGGTTCGCTGCTATCTGCGCGACGACTTTGCCGCCCTGACCCGCGCCACGCGCCACTTTTCCAGCGCCCCGGACGCTGACAAGCTGGCCGCCGTGCGGACCGAGGCCACGGCGTTCTTTGCCACGCTCGATCCCGACGATCCGCACGACATCCTGATGTCGTCCGAGGATCTGTCCGGCCACCTTCCGGGCCGTCACGGCATTGACCGCTATGACGCCGCCGGGCTGATCATGTCGCAATTGGCCGATGCGGCCCGGGCGCGGTTCGGCGCGGGGCCGGAACTGATCTTCTATTTCTCGACCCGTGGCCGCGATGCCTGGCTGCGCAGCACCTGGTGGCAGAACCTGCGCGTCACGCGGCTGACCCGGGATCTGGAAACCTACGCCGAACGGATTTCCGCCGCTGCCGATCTTCCGTCGGTGGTACAGGAGGTGGCAGATGCGGTGGCACCGGAAACCGTCGCCTTTCAGGCGCTCGAGGATATGGCCCGGATGCCCTTCGGGCCGATGACGCCGCTGCTTGACCTGTTGGGCACAGATGCGGCGCTGCGCGACCGCCTGCAAGTGATGCCGCCCGCAAATGTGCAGCCCGTTCTGGGCCTGGACGACGTGTTTCTGGCGCTCAACCGCAGTGCGCTGGGCAACAGGCAACTGGCCGAAGCCAAACGCGGTCTGCTCCGCATGGCCGACCGCGCGCCGCCGCGCAAACGCCGCTCACCGGACTGAACGGCCCGGGTGCCGCAAGGGTCATCGGCGTTAGACCAGATCTTGCAGGACCGCAGCCCCGGCGCTGTCCGATTGCCTCGACATCGCGTTCAGGACGGCCCCACGCCGCGCCCCCCTTTACCCGCTGGCCCCACAGCCCTATGCACGGGCCAGACACCCCAGCATCAGGCCCGCCGCCATGTCAGACCAGCCGACCGAAGACCGCCACACCCGTTCGCACGGGCGCAAGACCATCATGGCAACGCTGAAACCGCGCGAACTGATCACCGCCACCCCGGATCTTGCCCGCGCCTGGAAGGCCCAGGTCATCACCCTGTTTCCAGAGGCGTTTCCCGGTGTGCTCGACCTGTCGCTGACGGGTCGCGCGCTTCAGGAAGGGCTATGGCAGATGGACACCATCGACCTGCGCCCCTTTGGCGAAGGACGGCACCGCAATGTCGACGACACACCCGCGGGGGGCGGCGCGGGCATGGTCCTGCGCGCCGACATCATGGGTCGCGCCATCGAACAGGCACGCGCGCGGATGCCGCCGGATGCGCCGCTGATCTACCTGTCGCCGCGCGGGCGTCCCTTCACACAAGGAATGGCACAGGATCTGGCCACCCGCCCCGGCGTCACGCTGATCTGCGGCCGGTTCGAAGGCATGGACCAGCGCGTCATCGACCACTACGGCATCACCGAGGTCTCGATGGGTGACTTTGTCCTGACCGGAGGAGAGATCCCGGCGATGGCGCTGCTGGACGCGACGCTGCGCCTGATCCCCGGCATCCTGGGCAATGCCGCATCCACACAGGAGGAATCCTTTTCCGACGGGACGCTGGAGCATCCGCAGTATACCAAACCCGCCTCCTGGCAGGGCCATGACATCCCGCCGGTGCTGCTGTCGGGCAACCACGGCGAAATCGCCCGCTGGCGGCAGGCGCAGTCCGAGGCGCTGACCCGCGAACGCCGCCCGGATCTGTGGGCAAGGCGCAAACTGCCCGGAACGACCTGACGCAGGCCGCTGCGCGCCGTCAAACGTCTTGATCTTGATGCCCACATCTGCTTTATCCCGCCCATTCCGGCCCGCGCCCGACTCATCGCCGCACCGTCTCCTTCGGACGGACCCGCGGCGGGCGTCATTTGCGGCACAGGGACCGGAACACGAAACAACGACGACCTGATCTCTGGCGGGCGCACCTGCGGACCCGGGCGAAGACCAAGAGCTCTGAGGACGCGCACACCTTTGCGGGACAAACCGCAAGCAGCATAGGAGATGATCAGATGAACCTGATCGAACAGATCGAGGCCGAACAGATCGCCTCGCTCGGGAAGACCATTCCCGATTTCAAGGCCGGCGACACCATCCGCGTCGGCTACAAGGTGACCGAAGGCACGCGCACCCGGGTCCAGAACTACGAAGGCGTCTGCATCGCCCGCAACAATGGCCACGGCATTGCCGGTTCGTTCACCGTCCGCAAGATTTCGTTCGGCGAAGGTGTGGAACGTGTGTTCCCGCTGTTCTCGACCAACATCGACACGATCGAGGTGGTCCGCCGCGGCAAGGTACGTCGTGCCAAGCTTTACTATCTGCGCGCACGTCGCGGCAAATCCGCCCGTATCTCCGAAGTCTCCAACTACAAGGCGCCCAAGGGCGCCCAGGCATAAGGATCGGACCGATGAGAAAAGAAATTCACCCCGATTATCATGTCATCGACGTCAAGATGACAGACGGCACCGTCCTTCAGATGCGCACCACTTGGGGCAAGGAAGGCGACACCATGACACTGGACATCGACCCGACCGTTCACCCGGCCTGGACCGGTGGTTCGTCGCGGCTCATGGATGCCGGCGGCCGCGTGTCGAAGTTCAAGAAAAAGTACGAAGGTCTGGGCTTCTAAGGCTCCGGCTGTCCGTCACGATGCAAACGCCGTCCCCCGGGGCGGCGTTTTTCATTGCGTGTCCGCCCGGCGACACGGGATGCGCCCACGCGGATCGGGCGCGGCGCGCAACGCGCAAACAATCGGCACGAACTGCTCAACAATCAAAATAGCAACAGAAGACGCCGACCGGGCACGCCAAGACCCAACGCGCAATCAGTCCAGCACCGCAAACCGGCCCTTCAGCAACGCCTCGGCGTATTCCTCTTCCGCCGTGCTGTCATGGACGATGCCCCCGCCCACGTTCAGGCGCACGGTCCCGTCAGCAAAACAGATCAGCGTGCGGATCGCCACGTTGAACTGCATCTGCCCGTCGGGTCCAATCCAGCCGATCGCCCCGCAATAGGCATCCCTCGGCCCCTGTTCCAGATCCCGCAGGATCTGCATGGCGCGGATCTTTGGCGCCCCGGTCACCGAACCGCAGGGGAAAAGCGCCGCGAACACCTCGGCGATGCCCACGTCCGGGCGCACCTGCGCCTCGACCGCCGACACCATCTGGTGCAGCGTCTCGTAGGTCTCGACCTCATACAGCTTCGGCACCCTGACCGAACCGACCTCTGCGATCCGCGCCAGATCGTTGCGCAGCAGGTCCACGATCATCAGGTTCTCGGCCCGGTTCTTTTCGCTGCCCTGCATCCAGGCGACCCGCTCGGCATCCTCGGCTGCGGTCCGGCCCCGCGCCACGGTCCCCTTCATCGGCCTTGCGACGATGCGCCAGCCGGGCTCTTGCCGAAAGAACAGCTCGGGCGATCGTGACAGAAGCACCGGCCCCCCCAGATCCACAAATGCGCCGTGCGGCGCCGCCTGCCGCTGCCGCAGCCTTTCGTACAGCGCCTGCAACGACCCCTCGTGCCGCGCCCACATCGCAAAGGTCAGATTGCCCTGATAGACCTCGCCCCGCGTGATCTCGTGGTGCAGGGCCGCAAAGGCCCCGGCATAGTCGTCAAAGGACCATTCCGGCACAAACGCGCTCAGCCCCGCCTGTCCCTCTGCGGCCATCGCCGGACCGGGGGCGGCGAACACGCCGAACTGCAAAAGCGGCACCGCCCGATCGTCGGGCATCGCCGCCGCCAGCTTGTCCGTGACCGCATAGCCCAGTTCGTAAGACGCCGCCCCGGCAAGCCAGAAACCCGCCGCCCGGGCCTGCGCCATCGCGTCCAGCGCGCCCGGCACCTCCTCGGGCGTGACGGCCCGGATGATCCGCTTCGGGTCGCAAAACGCGCAGGGCTCTGCCTGCGGCCCGTGATCGAACATCACAAGCCCGCTGTCCTGCCGCTGAATCCCTGACATCAATTCCTGCTCAGATATCTGCCGCGATGCGCAACTCGCGCAGCGGGCGGACGATGTCGATGGACTGCTGATAAATCGGGTCGGCCTTGTAACGCGCCATCGCCTCGGCCGAATCGAATTCGGCGTAGACGACCACGTCGACCTCTTCCGACAGGGCATCGGACCGGGTGTTGCGCTTCACCTCGAAAAAGCTGGAATGGGGGATCTGCCCCAGCAGCGACAGACCCTCGACGATGCGGGGAATGTCTGCCTTGTCGCGGGCAGAGAAAAAGACGATGTGGCGAAGGGTCGGTCTGTGTGTCACGATATCTGCCTGTGGTCCTGAAAGATGGTCCGGCCTGTCCGGCCGAAGAGTCCCGTGAAAGAACCACAGACCTGCGGGACGGGCAACAGGACGGAACGGCACAGGACAGCGGTGCGGATCGCGCCCGGGGGAAACCGCACCGGTTTGCCGTGTCGTCCCCGGTTCACGCGGCTCCGGTCTGGCGCCCGGTAGCTGTCCGGCAGGCGTCTGACCGGGGTCAGTCCGCCATCCGGAATCGGTCATGGCAGCTCTGGCAGCTTCGTACCAGCGCCGCCATGCCGGGGCGCAACTGCTCTGGCGATTCCGTCTGCAAGAAGGCCGCGGTGTCCTGCAACTGCGCGGCGGCCGCTTCGAATCCCGACCGCAAGCGCCTTGGCAGAGGCATCCGGGGAAGGCGGGGGCAGACACGGCTTTCCGGCGCGTCGCCCTCGACTCAGGACCTGCCCTGCACTAGAACAAAACAGAAACAAATCCCGGGCACTGCCATGCCACAACGCCGAATCCTCTCGCTCTGGTTTCCCCGGATGGGGGCCGAACGCCAGATGCGCCAGACCCCGCATCTGGCCGAACAGCCTTTTGCCGTGGTCCGTGACACCGGCCAGATGCAGATGCTCTGCTCGCTCTCGCCGCTGGCCTCAAAGGCCGGGCTGCGGGTCGACCAGCCCGTGCGCGACGCCCATGCCATGTGCGCCAACCTGCTGACAAGGCTTGAAAATCCGCATGTCGAATCGGCCTTTCTGGGCGTCCTGCACCGCTGGGCAGGCAAATACTCTCCCTGGGTCGCGCAACAGAAACCCGACGCACTCGTGCTCGACATCACCGGTTGCGCGCATCTCTTCGGAGGAGAAGAGCCGCTCGCGCACGAACTTCAGCAGGACTGTGGCGACCTTGGCCTTTCGGTGCGGCTCGGCATCGCTGACACTCTTGGCGCGGCCTGGGCGCTGGCCCGCTTTTCCGGCCGGGACGGCCCCCCCCACCGCAGCGGCGACTCAATCGACCAAGAGGCCCGCGCCACCCGCGCCCGTGCCACGAAACGCCGCCACTGGGAACGCGGCGGCAGCACGCCCGCCCCCCGACAGCCGCTTGCGGACACCGGCCGGATCGCGCCTCCGGGCAAACCCCACTCGACCCTCTCGCCGCTGCCTGTCGCCGCGCTGCGGCTCGACCCGCAGACGGTGGAACAGCTGACCCGCCTCGGCCTGCGCCGCATCGGCGACCTGCTGGGCCAGCCCCGCGCCGCGCTCGCCCGCCGCTTCGGCAAGGGGCTCCTGCTGCGGCTCGATCAGGCCATGGGCAGCGCGCCGGAACCGATCGCGCCCTCTGCCCCGCCGGAACATTTTTCCACCCGGCTCAGCCTGCCCGACCCCATCGGCCTCGAATCCGACCTGCTGGCCGCGCTGGACCGGATGCTGCCCGCCCTCTGCCGACGGCTTGAAAGCCGGGGCATCGGCGCCCGCACTCTGCGGCTCGAGGTGTTCCGGACGGATCAGACCATGCAGTGGGTCACAGTCAGCCTCGCGCGGCCCGCGCAGGATCCCGACCGCCTGCGCCCCCTGCTGGCAATGAAACTGCCCGAACTCGAAGCAGGCTTCGGCATCGACATGATCCGCCTCGATGCGGTCCGCACCGAACCGCTGCACAGCCGCACCCGGACCGGGCACCTTGCCGCAGGCGCCGCCGTGGCGACCCGTCTGATGGCCAATACCGCGCTCGACGATCTGGCCGGGCGCCTCGGGGCACGCATCGGGCTGGAACAGATCACCCGCCGCCATCCCGCCGCCAGCCACCTGCCCGAAAAAACCGCGCAGACTCTTGCCGCCGCCTGGTCGGAACCCGCCACGCACTGGCCGGCCCCGCCCACGCCGCGCCCGCTGCTGATCTGGCGGCCCGAACCGGTGCAGGCCGCCGAAACCTCCGCGCCGCCCGACAGCTTTCGCTGGCGCGGGCGCTGCTTCGTCACGCGTGCGGCGGTCGGTCCGGAACGCATCGCGCCGGAATGGTGGTTCGACGATCCGGACTGGCGCACCGGCCTGCGCGACTACTGGCGCATGGACACCGATCTCGGCGATCGGCTCTGGCTCTACTTCGCCCACGGCTCCAGCCTGTCCCCCGGCTGGTTCTGCCACGGCAGCTTTGCCTGACACCCGCAGCGGGATCCCCGTCGGCAAGGACTTGTCAGGGTGCAACCCGCGCCGAGCGCCGTGCGCAAAGCGCGCGGACCGAGACAACCAGCCCCGGCGCAGCCGGGCCCGTCTGGAAAGAGCTTGATTTGCCGGACATTCGGCGCGACTCTGTGGTCATGAACAGCCTGACGCCTTTCCCCGCCTCCCAGAGCCTGCCGGAACAGGTGGCCTTCCACCGCACCGAACTGTCGCTGATCCTCGGGCTTTATGGCCGCATGGTCGCTGCCGGGGAATGGCGCGATTACGGCATCTCCTGCCTGCGCGAAATTGCGGTGTTCTCGATTTTCCGCCGCGCGGCGGAAAATCCGCTCTACCGGATCGAAAAGCGCCCCAAGCTCCGCGCGAAAAAAGCCCAGTACGCCGTTGTCGGCATGGACGGTCAGGTGCTCAAGCGCGGCAATGACCTCGCGCTGGTCCTGCGCGTGCTCGAACGCAAGCTGATCCGCGCCATCGACTGACCGCGCGGAATTTCAGCCTCAGCGCGTAGCGACCCGCCCGGCCATGATGCACAGCAGCTCGAACATGATCGACACCGCGAGGAAAGCCGTCCCCCCCGAGGCATCGAACGGCGGCGACACCTCGACCATGTCCGCGCCGACGATGTTCAGCCCGTCAAGCGCACGCACCACCTGCAACGCCTGATAGGAATTCGGCCCGCCCACCTCGGGCGTGCCGGTGCCCGGCGCGAATGTCGGATCGACAAAGTCGATGTCATAGCTCACGTAGGTCGGCGCATCGCCTGCAATCGCGCGCGCCTCCTGCATCACGTCGGCAACGCCGCGATCGTGAAATTCCTCGATCGTGACGATGCGGATGCCCACGGATTTCGCAAAATCCTTGTCCTCGGTGTCGTAGGCGGTGCCGCGGATGCCGATCATCACCACACGTTCCGGGTCAAGCAGCCCCTCTTCCACCGCGCGGCGGAAGGGCGTGCCATGGGTATACATCGTGCCGCCGAAATAGCTGTGGAACAGGTCCGTGTGGCTGTCGAAATGGATCATGCCCAGCGGCGCCTTTCGCCCCAGCGACCGCAGGATCGGCAGGCTGGACAGATGGTCGCCCCCCGCCGTCAATGGCAGGATATCCGCCGCCAGAAGCTGGTCGTAGAACGCCGTGATGCGCGCCATGGATTCCTGGATGTCGGCGGGGTTGGGGGCAACGTCACCCACATCGGCGCAGGCCATCGCCTCGAACGGGCGCATGCCGCTGACCGGATGTTCGGCCCGGATCATGGTCGAGGCATCGCGCAGCTGGCGCGGACCGTGGCGCGGGCCGGGCCGGTTGGTGGTGCCGCTGTCCCAGGGCACGCCCACCAGCGCCACGTCCAGTTCGCCAAATCGCGGATGCTCCGGCGCCAAATGCGGCAGCCGCATGAAGGTCGGGATTCCGGCGAACCGGGGCAGGTCGAACCCCGACACCGGGTGAAAGAACGGATCGCTGGTCATGTTTTGGCTTCCTCGATCAGGCGGTTTGCAGGGAAAGGCGGGCATGGCGCGTCACGGATCCCTCGCCCGCGGCCTCGATCCGGGCCAGAGCGGTCGACAAGGGCTCGTAAGCCACGGACATGGAAAAGGCATTGGCATGCAGCAGCAGGTCAGGCCCCGCGACCCAGCCGACATGCCCCTTCCAGAACAACAGATCGCCCCGGCGCGGAGTTATGACCGCGGTCATGGATTTGCCAAGCTCGGCCGCCTGAAGGTCGCTGTCGCCGGGGCAGGACACACCGCAGGCGTCCAGCGCGGCCCGGATCAGACCGGAACAGTCGATGCCGAAGGCGCTGTCGCCGCCCCAGAGATAGGGCGTGCCCAGCAGCTTTTCCGCCTCGGCCACCGGATCGGCGGCCCTGTCGCCGACAGGCACAAGATGGGACCGCGGTACGTAGCCCAGCGCGGTCTGGACAAACCGCGACCGCGGCTCGGCCTCGTCGCCACGGATGTTGCGCATCACCGCGATGCAGGCGCCAAAGCTCAGCGTCAGCAGTTCGGGCGCCTTGATGTCGGGCGCGCTGTAGACATGTGTGGCGCGGCTGCGGACGCGGTGGGTGGGTGGCGACGCGACCTCGCCCAGCGCCGTTTGGGGCACATAACCCACGTAGCCGTTGGCACACTGGACAAAGGCCCACCCGTCCTGCGTATCGAACAACGTGACCGGCGCGCCCATCAGAACCTGACGGTCGCGCGCCCCGCCGGGCGCGCGCAGCAGGTCCACAACCCCCTGCGTCACGATGCGCGGGGCACCGGCGCTATAGCGCGGCGCCGCGACACTGGCGCGCAGATGTTCGGCTGCGACACGGTCGTTCGCGGGGGTCAGGCGCCGGTCGTTCACAGGTTGAGCAGCTCCGGCAGGCCCGCAAGGATGGCGCGCGGACCTTGCAGGAAACCACCCTTGGTGCGCCCCGGCGCTGACGAGGGCTGCCAGCCGTAGATGTCAAAATGCACATAGCGCGGCGTTTCGGTCACGAACCGCCGCAGGAACAGCGCCGCGGTGATCGACCCGGCAAACCCGCCCGACGGCGCATTGTCCAGATCGGCGATGCCGGGTTCGATCATCGCCTCGTAAGGCGTCCAGAACGGCATCCGCCACAGCGGATCGGCCATGCGCCGTCCACCATCCGCAAGCGCCGCAGCAACGGCGTCATCATCCACATAGAACGGCGCAAGATCCGGGCCGACGGCCACCCGCGCCGCGCCGGTCAGCGTCGCCATCGAAATCACGAGATCCGGCTGTTCCTCGTCCGCCAGTGCCAGCGCGTCTGCCAGCACAAGACGCCCCTCGGCATCGGTGTTGTTGATCTCGACCGTCAGCCCCTTGCGGGAGGTCAGGATATCCTGCGGCCGGAAACTGTCGGCGGAAATGCTGTTTTCGACCGCCGGGATCAGCACCCGCAACTGCACCGGCAGGTCCAGCGCCATGATCATCCGTGCCAGACCCAGAACGTTGGCGGCACCGCCCATATCCTTTTTCATCAGGCCCATCGAACTGCCCGGCTTGATGTTCAGCCCGCCAGTATCGAAACACACGCCCTTGCCCACCAGCGTCAGCCTTGGCCCGGCGTCGCCCCAGCGCAGATCGACCAGCCGCGGTTCCTGTACCGCCGCGCGCCCGACCGCGTGGATCATCGGAAAATTTTCGTCCAGCAGGGTCTGGCCCTTGGTCACCGCGACCCGCGCGCCGAAGGCCGCCGCCAGATCCCGCGCCGCCTGTTCGAGCGCCTCGGGCCCCATGTCCGAGGCCGGCGTATTGATCAGATCGCGGGTCAGCGCCTCGGACGTGGCAAGGATCTCTGTCCGCGCCGCATCCACCCCGTCGGGGGCGACCAGATCGGGCACGTCGGGAACAGTGCCGTGATAGCGTGCAAAGCCATAGCCCGACAGCAGCCAGCCCAGCGACTCGGTCGCGGCATCACCGGCAGGCAAGCCTTCGGCGATGCGGTATGTGCCGGGCGCAAGCTGCGGCACGGCGCCCGCGAGCGCGAACCGCACACGGGCGCGCTGCGCCGCAGTGCCATAGCCGACAAGCGCACGTTCCGGCGCGCCGTCCGGACCGGGGATCATCAGGGCAGCACCCAGCGCCCCCTTGAAATTGCTGGCGTTCACCCAGGCGCGGACCGCATCGGATTGCTGTGCAACCCACAGATCGACGTCGCCGGGTTCCAGGACATGCAAAGGCAGGGCCGGGGCATCGGCGGCGGCAAAGGCGAGCGGCATCAGGTAACCCTTTCATGGCAAGAGGCTTTACCCTAGCTGCCCCTGCGGCGCCCGCAAGGGGTGTCAGATGGAAAGATCCTGCAGATCCCAGATCGCCGTCAGCGACCGTTCGCCCAGCCGTGTAAGGCGCGACAGCGTTGCCGCAAGCGCGATGGAATCCCTGTCGTCGATGCAGTCGACCACGTGGCCCCCGACCCGCGCCAGTCCCATCATCCCGATCTGTTCCGCGATCGCGATCAGCGCCCGCGTGTTCTTGCGCATGTCGTCCCTGTCCCCCTCCCGGAACAGGGCGTCGATATGGGCAAGACGCACGGCAAGTTCCTCCATCGCGCGGCAAACAACATCCTCGGCCGCGCCGTGTCCAAGCTGCTTATAAAGCGCGTCAAGCCTGTCGGGGTCCAGCCGCGCATTTTCCAAAGGTGCGAGCACCGTAACCTGTTCCACCATTCCATCCCTTGTCCCACGCCCCCACGGCGACCGTCAGGCTACGCTTGTCGCGGTTCCCAAAAGGTTGAAGGCACGGCATAATGTCTCTCGAATTCCAGTCGAATTCCGCATATATCCTGCGGAGCCAACCCTGAAGATGAGGACGACATGCTGAATGCCAAACCTCTGCCCACCTATCTGCTGCAACGCTATCACGGCTGGAAGGCGACGACCTATTTCGAAAACCGAGCCTGGTACAAGCGGCTTGCCACCGAAGGCCAGCGCCCCCGCGCCATGGTCATCTCGTGCTGCGATTCCCGGGTGCATGTGACGTCGATCTTCGGGGCGGATCAGGGCGAATTCTTTATCCACCGCAACATTGCCAACCTGGTGCCGCCCTACGAACCCGACGGCGCGCAGCACGGTACATCGGCAGCGGTCGAATATGCGGTCACGGCGCTGAAGGTTTCGCACCTGCTGATCGTCGGACACTCCAACCGGGGGGGTCAAGGGGTGCATGGACATGTGTTCCGGCGCCGCGCCGCATCTCGAGGAAACCTCGAGTTTTGTGGGGCGCTGGATGGACCTGCTGCGTTCCGGTTATGAACGCGTCAAGGACGAACCGGACGAAGCGACCCGCCTGCGCAAGCTGGAAAACGAGGCGGTTCTGGTGTCGCTCCAAAACCTGATGACCTTTCCCTTCGTGCGCGAAGCGGTCGAGTCCGGCGATCTGTCGCTGCACGGTCTCTGGAACGACATCGGCGAAGGCGGGCTGGAATGGTTCGATCCGAAGTCCGGCAAATTCGCACCCGTCGGTTATGCGCCGGTGATCTGAACCATGGCGTGTCGCGTTCAGTGAATTCAATTGAACGCGATACGCTCTAGGCCAGTTCGCCCGTCGCGCCGTCGCGGTGGGCGATCACGGTCGGCCGCCCCAGCCGTGCGGCAAGGCTGCGCAACGGCATACCCAGAACGGTGCCGGTGCACAGGGCCTGCCGGGTTTCAAGGTTGATCAGCACCATGTGCCCGTCGCGAAAGGCGATATCATAGCCCTTGGCCACAAGCCGTCGTCGCAGTTCCGGCCATCCCGTGGCGGTTTCGAACACCGGCAAAAGAAACCCCCGCAAAAGCGAGGCGGTTTCGCAATCCAGCGGATATCCCTGAAAGGGAAACGGCGTGGCGGCCGGTTGATGCTGTTGGAGGGTCTGCATGGGACATTGCCTTGTTCACTGGGTGTCTGCAAACCTTAACGACTCGTTAAGGCCGCGATAGGACCGATGCGGTCTTACCCCTGCGCGTCATCACAACTGTTGCCGCAAAGCACCGGAAATTACGGCATTTTTCACGATCACGTGAACGGACACAATCCTGGGGTGTACCACGACGCCCCAGCATCGCCGCCCCGTTGCAATGGCAAACGGGCCGCCCAAAGGCGGCCCGCAAGACAACTGGAATTTTTTAGGGATCAGCCCTTTTTCAGCACGCGGTTGCCCAGCGTCTCGGCGATCTGCACCGCGTTCAGCGCCGCGCCCTTGCGCAGGTTATCCGACACGCACCAGAAGCTGAGACCGTTGTCGATGGTGGAATCCTGCCGGATACGGCTGATGAAGGTGGCAAAATCACCCGCACATTCCACCGGCGTGACGTAGCCGCCATCCTCGCGCTTGTCCACGACCATGATGCCGGGGGATTCACGCAGAATGTCACGCGCCTCGTGTTCGTCCAGGAACTCTTCGGTCTCGATGTTGACCGCCTCGCCGTGGCCGACGAACACCGGCACCCGCACGCAGGTCGCGACCAGCTTGATCGAGGGATCGATGATCTTTTTCGTCTCTGCGACCATCTTCCATTCTTCCTTGGTCGATCCGTCGTCCAGGAAAACGTCGATATGCGGGATCACGTTGAACGCGATCTGCTTGGTGAACTTCTTGGGCGGCACGTCGTCGGTCGGGTTGTAGACCGCCTTCGTCTGGTTCCACAGCTCGTCCATGCCTTCCTTTCCGGCACCCGACACGGACTGGTAGGTCGAGACCACCACACGCTTGATCCGGGCGCGGTCGTGCAGCGGCTTGAGCGCGACAACCAGTTGAGCGGTCGAACAGTTGGGGTTGGCGATTATGTTCTTCTTGGAATAGCCCATGATCGCCTCGGGGTTCACCTCGGGGACGATCAGCGGCACATCCGGGTCGTAACGGTACAGCGACGAATTGTCGATCACGATGCACCCGGCCTTGGCCGCGATGGGCGCGTATTTCTTGGTCGCATCCGAGCCGATGGCGAACAGCGCGATGTCCCAGCCGGTGAAATCGAAGGTGTCCAGGTCCTTCGTCTTGAGCGTACGGTCGCCAAAGCTCACCTCGGACCCAAGCGACCGGCGGCTGGCAAGCGCCACGATTTCATCCACCGGAAATTCGCGCTCGGCCAGAATGTTCAGCATTTCGCGGCCCACGTTTCCCGTGGCTCCGGCAACAACAACTTTGTAGCCCATGTGTTGGCTCCTCTTTACTTCATGTCCCGGCCCTGCGACGTTCCCGGGCGCGGCTTGGGCGCTGCATACCGCAGGCGCGGACCCGACGAAAGAGGGTGTGCCGCCCCCCGCGGGCCGGTATTCCACTGAATTTGGGCGATCGCGCGAATCATGCACGCCACAGCCTCGGATACGCCTTCGCCACCCCGGGGCCGGACTTTGCGCGGTGAAATCGTGCAAACCGCGATAACTGAGAGACAATTTGGCGCGGACTGTGATATGAAACGCCCAAAACAGGAGAAATCCCGCCATTTTTTGCAGATGCAGCATTTCCGCCTTGTTTAATGTTTGAGCGGACGCATAAAAGTTGGCGGGTGATCTTTGGATTCATGCAGGGATGTGAACCTTTCTTGCACATAACACCTTGGCCAAGGTGCAAGCACATGATGCAAGTTTGAATTTACGTAAGAAAGCTGCCTTGGCGGCGGGGGACAAGTTCCGATGTTATACAAGATTGCGACATCACTGACGCGAACCCAGAAGCAGTGTCTGTTCCAGTTCATCGACGCCATCATGATGATCGTTGCCATGTGCGCGGCGATGCCGCTGAACGACAGCGTCAGCGTGAATGGCGCAACCCTTGCCGCCGCCGCGCCCCAGATCGGCGTGATGCTGCTGGCAGCCGTGGGCCTTTCCATCTACATCGGCCTGCCCCAGGTCAAGCTCAACGCTTACGAAATGCGGGGCGTGCTGATGACCGCTGCCCTGTCCGCCAGCGTTGCCGTGCTGGGCGCAGCACTGAACGGGCAGATCGCACCAAAGCTTCCTTACGAGGTGTTCTTCATCTTCGCCCTGCTGTTCCTGGTCATATCGGCAGCGTGGCGCGTGACCCTGCGCCACTGCGTGATGAAGATCTACCGACGTGGCCAAAGCCGCATGCGCGTGCTGATCTATGGCGCGGGCCAGACCGGACAGCAGCTTGTCGCGGCGCTGCGCACCGACAATGCGATCCAGCCCGTCGGCTTCATCGACGACAACCCGACCCTGCAAAGCCTGCGTGTCGCCGGCCTGCCGGTGTTTTCGCCCGCAAGGATCAGGGATCTGATCGTCGAGCGCCAGATCGACCGCGTGGTTCTGGCCATGCCCTCGATCAGCCAGTCGCGGCAGGCCCGCATCTCGCACCGCCTGCGCGAGATCGGCTGCGAAGTGCATGCCCTGCCGTCCTTTGCCGAACTTGTCGGCGAAGGCGACCTGCGCAAGCGCGTCTCTCCGGTGTCGCTTGACGATCTGCTGGGCCGCAACCGGCTGGAATCGGAATTGCCCGGCGTCAGCCATGCCTATTCCGGTCGCCGCATCCTGATCACCGGGGCCGGCGGGTCCATCGGGTCCGAACTCTGCCGTCAGCTCATCGCCTGCAAACCGCAGTGCATCGTGCTGCTGGATCATTCGGAACTGGCGCTTTACAACATCGACAAGGAACTGCGTGAACTGACGACGAACCTCCAGATCGTGCCGGTGCTCGGCACGGTCATGGACGACGCCAAGATGCGCGAAGTACTGTCGGTCCATGACATCGACGTGGTCCTGCACGCCGCCGCCTACAAACATTTGCCGCTGGTGGAATGCAACGCCATCGCCGGGCTGCGCAACAACGTGATCGGCACAAAGGTCATCGCCGATGCGGCGCGCGAGGCCGGGGTCGAACGCTTCATCCTCGTGTCGTCCGACAAGGCCGTGCGGCCGACCAACGTGATGGGCGCGTCCAAACGTCTGGCCGAACTCATCATTCAGGATCTGGCAACCCGGTCGTCCGGCACCCGCTTTTCCATGGTGCGTTTCGGCAACGTGCTGGGCTCGTCCGGCTCGGTCATTCCGCTGTTCGAGGAACAGATCGCCCGCGGCGGTCCGGTAACACTGACCCACGGCGCCGTGACCCGCTACTTCATGACGATTTCCGAAGCCGCCCGCCTTGTGCTGCTGGCGGGATCCTTCGCGCGTGGCGGCGATGTCTTCGTGCTAGACATGGGCGATCCGGTGCCGATCGCCAAGCTGGCCCGCCAGATGATCGAAGGCGCCGGCTGTTCGGTCAAGGACGAGGATCACCCCGATGGCGACATCGAAATCCAGATCACCGGCCTGCGCCGCGGCGAAAAACTGCACGAGGAACTGCTGATCTCTTCAGACATGCTGACCACCCCGCACACCAAGATCCTGCGCGCACAGGAAAGCTACCTGTCCGAGATCGAGATGGCCAATGCCCTCAAGGACCTGCGCCGCGCCATCACGCTGCTGGACGAAGAGGGTGCCAAGGCCGTGATCGCCCGCTGGGTTGAACGCGCCACGGAACCCGAACAGGCCGAAGAGGCAATGCTCTGAAGGCGCCCTGCCGCCGATAACGCGGCGACGGCGACCGCCATATCCGAACCCTGTCGGTTTCCTGCCTGCCAACTCCGGTGCGCCGACCACCGGCAACGGCCCACAAGGCCACCGCCGCCCGCCTTACCGCTCCGGCCCGCCTTACCGCCCCGGAATATCGTCCCGCGTGCCCATCAACTGCCAGCCGTCGATCGCCGCCTCGGCCTCATCCGCGGTCTCGACGAACTTGAACAGCTGCAAATCCTCGTCCGAGATCGTACCCGCCTCGGCCAGCGCATCCCAGTTGATGATCTTCTCCCAGAAGGCCCGCCCGAACAGCAGGAACGGCACCCGGCGCATCCGCCCGGTCTGGATTAGCGTCAGCGCCTCGAACATCTCGTCCAGCGTGCCGAAGCCGCCCGGAAAGACACAGATCGCCCGGGCGCGCATCAGGAAAT
>JAGXGV010000089.1 GCA_024636635.1 Puniceibacterium sp. | reverse complement strand
GCCTACGGCACTGTGGCGCAATCGGTCGCGATGAATGCCAAGAGCATTTCCCAGTTGCAGGTGCCCATGGTGATCCCGCAGGGAATCTGGTGGCTCGGCCTTGTCTGGTTCGCCGTTGTGGCGGTACTGGCCCCGCTGCAAGCGGCCCGCAGCCTGATGAAGGGCGACCGCCGGGGGTTCGAGGCCCGCATCGGTGCCGCGGACGTCAAGGACGAGATCACCCAGACCGGCCTGCGTACCAAGGACTCCGAGGACACCAAGGACACAGAGGACAAGGCATGATCCTTACCGCTTTCCTCATGCTGATCGTCTGCCTTGCGGTCAGCCTGCCGGTTGCGGCGGTGCTGGCGCTGACCGGCTATGTGCTCTCGGAAAACTACGCCTTCTTTCCCATGACCGGCGCGGCGGGCGAACTTGCCTGGAATTCGTCCAATGATTTCATCCTGATCGCCGCACCCATGTTCATCATGATGGGCGAACTCATGCACCGCTCGGGCGTGTCGGGGCGGCTGTTCGCGGCACTCACGCCCTGGTTCGCCCGGGTGCCCGGACGGCTGATGCACACCAACATCGCCGCCTCTGCGGTCTTTGCCGCAACCTCCGGCTCCAGCCTTGCCACCGCCGCCACCATCGGCACGGTGGCGATCCCGAACATGGACCGGGGCGGCTATAACCGCCCGCTGTTCCTGGGGTCGATCGCGGCGGGGGGGACACTTGGCATCCTGATCCCGCCGTCGATCAACATGATCATCTATGCCGTGCTTACCGACACATCCGTGGCCGACCTTTATGCCGCGGGCTTCATCCCCGGCTTTGTGCTGGCGGCGCTGTTTTCCGGCATTGTGCTGGCGCTGGTGCTGTGGCGTCCCGCCTGGGGCGGGCACGAGATGCCCGACACCTCGCTCTGGCCCGAGCGGCTGCGCGGGCTGAAACACCTGGTTCCGCCACTGGCGCTTTTCATGGTGGTGGTCGGCTCGATCTATGCCGGTATCGCCACCCCGACCGAGGCGGCGGCACTGGGCCTGGTTGCCACGGTCATTCTGGTGGCGTTGAATGGCGCGCTGACCCTGCCGGTGATGCTGGCCGCGTTCGAGGGCACGGTCAGGACCACCTGCATGATCATGCTCATCGTGATCTCGGCGTTCTTCCTGAACTTCGTGATGGTCAGCATCGGCGTGGTGGCGGCGATCACCGATGCGGTGCTGTCGCTGGGCTGGCCGCCGCTGGGCATGCTGCTGGCCATCGTCTGTTTTTACCTGCTGCTCGGCTGCTTCATGGAAACGCTGAGCATGATGATCGCCACCACCCCGATCATCGTGCCGGTCATCGTCGGCCTGGGGTATTCGCCCGTCTGGTGGGGCGTCGTCTTTGTCATCCTGATCGAGGCGGCGCTGATCACGCCGCCCGTCGGCATGAACCTGTATGTCGTTCAGGCGGTGCGCACGGGGGGCGGCGCGTTCAGCGACCTGTTCAAGGGGTCCGCACCCTTTCTGATCGCCATGCTCTCCATGATCGGCCTGCTTATCCTGTTTCCGCAGTTGGCCCTCTGGCTGCCCACGATCCTCAACCCCAGAACCGGCGGATGATCCGCCGTGCGAACCAGACCGACAGGCGGCTCAACCGCCGTCGCCAACCGACCGACAGGCGGGTGAACCGCCGCTTCCAACAGGAGAGAGACATGAAATACACACTGATCGCCCCGCTGATCGCCGCCGCGCTGGCCGTGCCCGCCGCCGCGCAGGATATGCCGGAAACGCAATTCAACGTCGTCGGCTCCATCGGCAACCTGTCGATGTATACCGACAAGGAAATGCCGTTCTGGACCGAGGAAATCCCCGAAGCGTCGGCTGGCAAGATCTCGGTACAGGTGAAACCCTTCACCGAACTCGGCTTCAAGGGCGGCGAAATCTTCCGCCTGGTCAGCACCGGCACCTTGCAGATGGCGACCACCGTGCTGGCCTACAACTCGGGTGAGGTTCCGATGAACGAGGCGGCCGATCTGGTCGGCCTTGTCGGATCTGTGGACGAGCTGCACGAGGTGGCGGATGCCTTCCGCCCGACCTATTCCGAGTTCCTTGAGACAGAGCACAACATCAAGCTGCTGGGTTACGGTACCTATCAGGCGCAGGTGATCTATTGCCGCGATGAATTCACCTCGATCGCCGACCTGTCGGGTCGCAAGGTGCGCGCCTCGGGCGCATCGCAGCAGGCTTTTGTCGACTTTCTTGGCGGCTCGCCGATGAGCATCGCCTTTGCCGAGGTGCAGCCCGCGCTGGCCAGTGGCGTGGTGGACTGCGCCATCACTGGCGCGCTGTCGGGCTACAAGGCCAAGTGGAACGAGGCCGCGCGCTTTATCTCGCCGATGCCGGTGACCTTTGGCCTTGCCGCGCATCTGGCAAATCTCGACTGGTGGAACGGTCTGGATGCGTCGGTGCAGGAGCTGCTGGAAACCGAACTGAAGGGGCTTGAGGAGTCGATCTTTGAACTCGCCGCGACCGAAACCGACACCGGTATTGCCTGCAACACCTCTGGCCCCTGTCCCGAAGGCGAACCGGCCGGCATGACGCTGGTCCCGCTCACCCCCGAGGACGAGGCCCTGCGCACCGAAGCGCTCGAGGCGGTGATCCTGCCGGCCTTTGCCGAACGCTGCGGGGCCGACTGCACGGCAACCTGGAACGACACGGTCGGCGCCTCGCTGGGCGTTTCGATCCAGTAGGCGCATCCCGGGGGCGATCCGGCGCCGGATCGCCCCTGCGGCACGACTGCTTGCGGCATCACTGCTGGTGTCAGCGCGGGCATCCGCCCCTGACGTTCCCGAAAGTCACGGGTGCGACAGTCGGGGTTGACGATCCCGACCGCGCCCTAAATGCTTGCCATGTAAGAACGGGCGGTCAGGACAGGTGTGATGCCGGTCGGGCCGCCGAACCTATGTCGGATGAACGGTGCAATGAGTGTAGCAAGCGCAGACGACACGACCCCTGGTCGCGCCGATACACTCGGCGGCGTGCCGCTTGACGCGCTCATGGCTTGCCCGCAATGCGACGCGCTGTACGAGGCGCGGATGCCCAAAGAGGGCGAACGTGCTGTCTGCGCCCGCTGCCATACCGTGCTGATCGCGCCCAAGCGCAAGGCCGGGCTCAAGATCATCGCGTTGACGCTGGCGGTGATCATCCTTGTGTTCTCGGCGCTGTTCTTTCCCTTCCTGACCATCGACGCCGGCGGTTTCGGCAACAAGGCGTCGATCCTCGATTCGGCGTCAAGCTTCCAGTCCGGGCCGATGGTTTTCCTGTCGGTCGCGGTCGCGGGCATGATCATCATCATTCCGCTCGTGCGCACGCTGCTGATCCTTTACGTGCTGGTCCCGGTCGTGCTGGACCGCACACCCTATGCCCACGCAAGACGGGCCTTCCGGCTCACACAAGAGCTCAAGCCATGGGCGATGGCCGAAATCTTTGCCATCGGCTGCGCCGTCGCGCTGGTCAAGGTGGCGGATCTTGCGCATATCGGCTTTGGCCCCGCCTTCTGGATGTTTGCCGTGCTGGTGATCATCGTCCTCGTCAACGACAATTATCTTTGCACATGGTCGGTATGGAAATCACTGGAACTGGATCAGCAGGAGGCGTGACCGCGCGCGAGGCGGGCCTTGTCGCCTGCCGCCGCTGCGCCCGCGTCTGGCCGATGGGAACCGAACGCTGCGGCCGCTGCGGCAGCCATCTTGTGTCGCGCGACACCGCCAGCCTGGGCAGGGTGTGGGCGCTGTGGTTCGCCGGGGTGATCTGCTACATCCCCGCCAACACCAACCCGATGCTGATCACGCAGACCCTGCTGAGCAGTTCCAGCAGCACCATCGTCGGCGGCGCGGTCGAGCTTCTCAACCACGGCGCGGTGGGCGTCGCGATCATCATCCTGATCGCCAGCGTGCTGATCCCGGTGGGCAAGTTCCTGGCAATTGCCTATCTCGCCATCTCGGTGCGGCGCGGATCGAACGTGTCCGCCCGCCGCCGCCACCACCTTTATGAAGTGGTCGAATTCATCGGACGATGGTCGATGATCGACGTTTTTGTGGTGGCAATCCTCAGTTCGCTGGTCCAGTTGTCGGTGGTGGCTTCCATCCATCCCGGATCGGCCGCGTTGACTTTCGCTCTATCGGTGATTTTTACGATGTTGTCTGCGCAGGCTTTCGATACCCGTCTCTTCTGGGACACCAAGGACCAAAGGAATGACACCACGTGACGAATTCTACGACGGATACCGGCGCCACCGGGCCCGGTCAGGTGCCCCTTGAAAAAGGCAGAAAAACGTTCTGGGACAGCGCCTCGTTCATCTGGGCCATTCCGGTGATCGCGCTGGTCGTCGCCGTGGGCGCGGCCTGGCGAAACTATAGCGATCAGGGGCCACTGATCGAGGTGTCGTTCGAAAATGCCGCCGGTATCAAGGCCGATGAAACCCAGTTGCGCTATCGTGACATTGCCATCGGCACGGTCGAAGAAATCAGCTTCAGCCAGAATCTGACCCAGGTGGTCGCCTCGATCCGGGTCGACAAGAGCCTGGCCAACTACATCGACGCCGAATCTCAGTTCTGGATCGTGCGCCCCGAGGTGACGGCGCGTGGTGTCTCCGGGCTCGATACCGTGCTGTCGGGCGTTTACATCCAGGGCAACTGGGACAACGAACCCGGCCCGATCCAGACTGAATTCGAAGGGCAGAGCGCCGCGCCCCTGCTTGGCCTCGGGCGCAGCGGCGTCACGTTCGTGTTGCGCTCCGACGACGGGCTGCCCGGCGCCGACACGCCCATCCTCTACAAGGGCGTCGAGGTCGGCGTGATCGGCGATTCCGTGGTCAACGACGAAGGCACGGGCGTCTCCGCCCCAGCGGTGATCTACGACCCCTTCACCAGTTTCGTGACCACCTCGACCCGGTTCTGGGACATTTCCGGGTTCAGCTTTTCGGTCGGCGCGACGGGCGCTCAGCTCAACTTCAACTCGCTGGCCTCGCTGATCTCGGGCGGCATCACCTTCGAGGCGATCGGATCGGGCGGCACGGCGCTTTCCGAAGGCGCGGTGTTCCAGCTGTTTCCCGATGAAACCACTGCGCGCGACGACTTTCTTGTGGCCGACGACGGGCAGGCGGTCGATGTCTCGATGGTGTTCGAACAGAACCTCGCCGGGCTTGCCTCCGGGGCTGCTGTCGAACTCGGCGGCCTGCGGGTGGGCGAGATTACCGGCATCAACGGCATCGTCGACCGTGACCGGTTCGGCGACAGCGACGTGCGCCCGATCGCCACCGCGCGGATCAATCCGGGCCGGATCGGTCTGGGCGACGATGCGGGCGAGGATGCGCTGTTCGCCTATCTCGACGACCGCATCGACGAAGGCTTGCGCGCCCGTCTGACCAACGCCTCGATCTTCACGGGCGGGCTCAAGGTCGAACTGGTGGAACTGCCCGGCGCCGCCGCCGCAACGCTGGACCGCGGGGCGGAACCGCTGCCGCTGGTGCCAACGGCCGTTGCCAACGTGACCGATGTGGGCGCGACGGCGCAGGGCGTGTTGCAACGCGTCGACGACCTGCCCATCGAAGAGGTCATGCAGTCGATCACCGATTTCCTGAACAATGCCTCGGCGCTGATCGGAAGCGAGGATCTGCAACGCGCGCCCGCCGAACTGACCGGGATCCTGTCCGCCGTGCGCGGCGTCGCCGAAAGCGACGGGGTGCAGGGCCTGCCGGACCAGATCAGCGGGCTGCTCGACGATCTTCAGGACACCAGCGACACGCTCAACCGGGTGATCGCCGTGCTCGAGGAACAGGATGCGGCCGGCAAGCTGACCACCGCGATCGAGAATGTCGGCATCGCGTCGGAAACCTTGCCGGACCTTGTGGCCGATGTGCGTGCCGTGTTGCAGAATGCCGAAGAGGTGCCTTTGGCGGATCTGTCGCAGGATATTTCCGATCTTCTGGCCTCGGCGGAAACCTTTCTGGCCGATGCAGATGCCCTGATCTCCGGCGATGCGATCCAGGCGCTTCCGCAGCAACTGAACGGCATCCTGTCCTCGGTGCGCGACATCACTGCCAGCGCCGATACGCAGGCCCTGCCCACCCGCGTGACCGAGCTTCTGACCGGACTTCAGGACAGCAGCGCCACCCTGTCCCGCCTCCTGCGCGAGGTCGAGACTCAGGACACCGTGGGCAAGCTGACGGCGGCGGTGGACGATGTGGCGCAGGCCGCCGACGGACTGCCCGCCATCGTCGAACAGGCGCGTGGCATCGTCGAGAATGCCAATGCCATCCCGCTGGACCGGCTTTCGGATCAGGCGACGCAGCTTCTTGCCTCGGCCAATGCGCTGGTGGATCAGGAAAGCACCCGCGCCCTGCCGGGCGAACTGAACGCGGCGCTGGATCAGGTCCGCGCGGTCCTTAGCGAATTGCAGGATGGCGGTCTTGTGGCCAATGCCAACCGCACGCTCGCCTCGGCCGGTGATGCGGCGGATGCCATCGCGCAGGCTTCGGCCACGCTGCCGCGTCTGGCGGACGATCTGCGTGCCGTCGCCAATCAGGCGGGCACAACCCTGTCGACCTATGCCGACGATTCCACCTTTACCCGCGAAACCCGCGGTGCGATCCGCCAGATCCAGTCCGCCGCCGAGGCGATCGAACGCCTGGCCCGCACCATCGAACGCAACCCGAATTCGCTGATCCTGGGACGATAACGCATGATGATGAGCAAACTCTTTCTCAATGGCCTTCTGCTGGCTGCAACGCTTGGCATTGCCGGCTGTGGTGGTGGCGATCTGCGCTATGCCACGCCGGCTCTCGAACCCACGGTGCAGGTCGCGTCGCGCTATCGCAGCATCGAGGTGGTCGAGGTGACACTGCCGACCTATGCCGCGACCGAGGACATATTCCTCCGGCAGCCCGATGGCGCGATCGAGGCGCTGGGCCCGCTCTGGGCCGACCTGCCCGCGCGGGCGATGACGCTGCAACTCGCGCGCGATCTTGGCGCCATCACCGGCGCCACAGTAGCGCCCGAACCCTGGCCGTTCCGTGGCTTTTCCGATGCCCGCATCGACGTGCGCTTCGAAGAGATGGTCGCGACCACGGCGGGGCAGTTCCGCATCGCGGGTCAGTATTTTGTCGCGCCTGAAACCGAAGGCGACGAACGCTCTGGCCGGTTCTCGATCGCGCAGCCGCTGCCGCAGGATCCCACCGCCGCGCAGATCGCCGCCGCGCGTGGCGCCGCCACGCTGCAACTGGCCGAACAGATCGCCCGCGCCGCGCTGCGCTGATCGCGGCAGGGGCGCGGCTCAGCCTGCGTCGAACGCCGCCAGGAACCGGTCCACGGCGCGTTCGATCGCCTGCGACGGATCGTCGGGGCAGGGCATCCGGTAGATGTGCTGGCGGATGCCGATATAGACGATTCCGCCGTGCAGGTTCCACAGATCCTCCATCTGTGGCACCCTGCGTGATTGCGACGCCACGGCGATTTCGTCCAGCAGCGGAGTCAGGATCACCGATCCCAGGTGGTCCAGATACCGCCGGTTCAGCTCGGCCCCCGCCAGCCCCGAGAACATGAAGATCCGCATCCAGTCGTATTCAAAGATCAGCCGGCTGTATTCGGCATAAAAATCCAGCAACCGCGCGCGCAGCGGCCGCGACCGGTCGGTCAGGCGGCGCGGCCAGTCGTCCGACAGGCGGTTGAGATACACCTGTTCATACACTGCCTCGATCAGGGTTTCCTTGCTGGCAAAGTAGTTGAACAGCAGCGACTGGGTGACGCCCAGCCGCCGGGCAAGGTCGCGCGTCTTGCCGTCCAGCCCCACATCGGCAAAGAACGCAACCGCCCCGTCGACGATTTTCTGCCGCCGTTCTTCGGGCTGAAGCCGACGGCGCAAGGTGGCTTCGGTCGGTGCGGGTGTGCTCACCTGTCTCTTCCTTTCGAAATCGCCGGAAATGTGCCGTGTCGAAATCATACTTGCAATCTTGTTCGATTTATAGATCATATGATCAATAAGAGAGACGCGGCGAACAACCGACCCCGGGGAGGGGTAAGGCCGACGCGTGAAGGGGAGGATGGCGTCATGAAGGCATCAGCGGGCGGATATGCCCGGGCAAGCGATCTGCGCCATGCGCTGGACCTTCTGGGTCAGGCCGGCGACGCGGGCCGTGTGCTGGTCGGCGGGCAAAGCCTGATTGCGGCGATGAACATGCGGCTCAGCACCGGCGACATGCTGGTGGATATCTCGCGCATTTCCGGCCTTGCCGGAGTGACGCAACAGGACGGCCGGTTGCGCATCGGCGCGCTGACGCGCCATGCCGATCTGGGGGGTGACCCGCTGGTCGGCCGCCATGCACCGTTGCTGGCACAGGCGGTCGGCCACATCGCCCATGCCGCGATCCGCAACCGGGGCACCATCGGCGGCGCGCTGGCCCATGCCGACCCCGCCGCCGAATTTCCCGCCTGCGTGCTGGCGCTGGACGCCACAATGCACCTTGAGGGCCCCGATGGCGCGCGCGACGTGGCCGTTGGCGACTTTTTCATCGACGTGTTCGAAACGGCAATTGCCGAGGGCGAGATCCTGACAGCGATCAGCCTGCCCGTGGCCGAACCCGCCGAGGTGCAGATCCTGAAAGAGGTGGCGCGCCGGTCGGGTGATTACGCGCTGGCCGGGCTGTGCCTTGTGCGCCGGGCCGCGGGCGTGCGCCTGTCGGCATTGGGTGTCGGGTCGGTCCCGGTGCTGGCGCAGGGCGCCATGGCGGCGCTGGACGCGGGCGACATCGACGCCGCGGTCACGGCCTTGCGCGCCGAACTGGACCCGCAAAGCGACACACAGGCCAGCGGGGGCTATCGCAAGCATATCGCGGGCGTGCTGCTGCGCCGCATCTGGGACGAGATCGGGGGGACAGCATGACCGACGTATTCCGCGACAAGATCGACATCGCGCTAAGCGTGAACGGCGAACCGGTCGAGGCGCGCGTGCCTGCGGGGCGCCATCTGATCGATTTCCTGCGGCTGGATCTGGGTCTGACCGGGGCACATGCCAGTTGCGAACACGGCGTCTGCGGTGCCTGCACGGTGCGGGTTGACGGTGATGCGGTGCGCGGCTGCCTGATGCTGGCGGCTCAGGCCGACGGGGCAGAGGTCTGGACCATCGAAGGGCTGAGCGATTCCGGCGCGATCCGCGATCTTCAGGATGCCTTTGTCGCGCGCAACGCCCTGCAATGCGGGTTCTGCACGCCCGGAATGCTGGTCGCCTGCGCCGATCTGCTGACCCGCGACGCCGTGCCGGCTCGGGACGAGATCCGCGAACATCTGTCTGGCAATTACTGCCGATGCACCGGGTACGAGGCCATCGTGGACGCGGTCGAATCGGTGGCAAAGGCACGGAGGGGCGCAGCATGACCATTCCTTTCGGCAATCCCAACCGGCCCAACAGCTATATCGGCAAGACCGTTCCGCGCCCCAACGCCGCCCGTCTGGTCGAAGGACGCGGGCGCTATGTGGACGACATGATACTGCCCCGCATGGTGCATGTGGTCTACGTCCGCTCGCCCATGGCCCATGCGCGGATCACCGGCATCGACACGGCAGAGGCGCTGGCAGTCAAGGGTGTGCTGCGCGTGTTCACCGGCGCGGATATCGCCAAGGTCTGCACCCCCTGGGTGGCTGTTCTGGCCCATCTCAAGGGGCTGAAATCGCCCCCCGAACATGCCATTGCCGTGGATCGCGCCTGTTGGGTGGGCGAACCGGTGGCGGCGGTGGTCGCAACCACCCGCGCTGCGGCCGAAGACGGCGCCGCGCTGGTGGATGTGGACTACGACCCGCTGCCGGTCACGGGCGACATGATGACCGCGCTGGACGCCGATACCCCCGTTCTGCATGCCGACATGGGCGACAACCTCGCCTTTCGCCGCCTGCACGAAGAGGGCGATGTGGACGCGGTGATGGCATCCGCGCACAAGGTGGTGTCGGCCCGGTTCAAGACAGCGCGGCACACCGGCGTGACGCTGGAACCCCGGTCCATCTTGGTGGACTGGAACGCGCCCGAAGGCCAGCTGACCGCCTGGCACGCGACGCAGGCACCGCATATGATGCAGACCGTGCTGGCCGAGCATTTGGGCCTGCCCGAGGGGCGCGTACGGGTGATCTGCGGCGATGTGGGCGGATCCTACGGCATCAAGGTGCATGTCTACCCGGACGAGGTTGCCACGGCAGCCATCGCAAAGATCATGGGCCGACCGGTCAAATTCATCGCCGACCGGCTGGAAAGCTTCACCACCGACATTCACGCCCGCGATCACGAAATCGCAGGCAGGATCGCCGTGGCCGAAGATGGCGAAATCCTTGCCTTCGACATCGACGACTGGACGGCCATCGGCGCCTATTCGGTCTATCCCCGCACCTCGGCGATCGAAGGCAACCAGGTGGTGAACCTTTGTGGCGGCCCCTATGATTTCAAGGATTACCGCGCGCAGACCACTGTTGTCTTTCAGAACAAGACGCCCACCTGCCAGTACCGCGCGGTCGGCCATCCCATCGCCGTGGCGGTGACAGAGGGGCTTGTGGATATGGCCGCCGCCGAATTGGGCATGGACCCGGTCGCGATCCGGCGGCGCAACATGTATGCCGACGACTGCTATCCCGTGACCTCGCCCGCCAAGATGCGGTTCGAGGGGCTGTCGCATCACGCCAGCATGGATAAACTCGTCGCACTGATGGATTATGACGCCCTGCGCGCCGATCAGGCAGAGGCGCGCAAAAAGGGCATCCATCGCGGCATCGGCATCGCAAGCTTCATCGAACTGACCAACCCGTCGCCCTTCATGTACGGCATCGGCGGCGCGCGGATTTCCGCACAGGACGGTTGTACCGTGCGCATGGACCCGGACGGATCGCTGGTTGCCCTCTCGGGTGTCACCGAACAGGGCCAGGGAACCGAGGCGATGCTGTCTCAGATCGTCGCCGAAGGTGTAGGGGTGCCGCCCGCACAGGTGCGCATCATCACCGGCGACACGCAGGTCACCCCCTATGGCGGCGGCACCTGGGCATCGCGCGGTGCCGGCATCGGCGGAGAGGCGGCTTTGCAGGCGGCGCTGGCATTGAAGGCGGCAATCCTCGAAGTGGCGGCGGCGATGTTGCAGGCACAGGCCGGCGCGCTTGATATCCGCGACGGGCAGGTGGTCGATGCGGACACCGGACAGGACCGCCTGTCGCTGGCCGAACTGGGCCGCATCGTCTATTTTCGCGGCGACACCCTGCCAAAGGGCTTGCCGCGCGAACTGGTGCAGACCCGGCACTTCATCACCTCGGAATATCCCTTTGCCTTCACCAACGGGGTGCAGGCCAGCTACCTTGAGGTCGATACCGACACCGGCATCGTCACCCTGCTGAAACACTGGTGCGTCGAGGATTGCGGCCGCATCATCAACCCGCAACTGGTCGATGAACAGATCCGCGGCGGCATCGTGCAGGGTCTGGGCGGCGCGCTGTTCGAGGAAATCCATTACGACGCCGAAGGCCAGCTGCTGAACGGGTCGATGGCCGATTATCTGGTCCCCATGGCAGGCGAGATGCCGGACATGATCATCGGCCATGTGGAAACCCCGACGCTGGAAAGCGCGCTGGGCGCCAAGGGCGCGGGCGAGGCCGGAACGGCGGGTGCGCCTGCGGCAGTGATGAACGCGATCAACGACGCCCTGCGCCCGTTGGGGGCGCAGGTGACGGAAATGCCATTCACACCCGAACGCATCCTGCGCGCACTGGGCAGGATCGAAGACTGAACAGAACCAGGGGCACCTGAGGAGAGGCGCCCGTTTCCAGGGAGGGAAACCAGAATGAAGATCACGACCTTTACGACCCTGACGGCGCTGGGCGTCTGCACCGCAGGCTGGGCCGGCGCGCAGCAGTCCATCACCGTAAACATCGGCAGCAGCCACCCAGAGGCGAACATCTGGGTCTATGCGATGAAGAACACCTTTCAACCCGAGGTGGACCGCATCCTGGCCGAGGCGGGCGAATACACCGTGAACTGGAACGAGGCTTATGCCGGCACGCTCTACAAATTCACCGACACGCGTGAGGCGGTGATGGACGGAATCGTCGATGTGGGCATGGTCGGCACGGTCTGGGAAGGCGCCAACATGCCGCTTCAGAACGTGACCTATTTCACGCCCTTCGCCACCTCCGACCACAAGATGATCATCGAGATCTTCGACGACCTCTCGGCCAACCTGCCCGAACTGCGCGACAGCTGGGCCGAAAACAACATGGTGCATCTCAGCTCGCTGATCACCGACAGCTATGACATCTACGCCACCTTTCCGGTCACCTCGCTGGCCGATCTGCAAAACCGCAAGCTGAACGCGCCGGGCACGTCGGCCAACTGGTTGCAGGGCACCGGGTCCACGCCCGTGGATGGTGCGCTGACCACCTATTACACCAACATCCAGACCGGCGTGACCGAGGGCACGTTGTCCTTTGCGTCCGGAATCCTGCCGACGCGGGTCTACGAGGTAGCCCCCGAACTGACCCGCGTGGGCATCGGGTCGATGTATTTCGGCGGCATCGCGGCGAACAAGGATTTCCACGATTCCCTGCCTGAACCGGTGCAGGCCGCATTTGCCGAAGCTGCGCAGGCCACGTCGATTGCCCATGGCGATTATGTGGCGGATCTGGCCGAACGCGCCATGACCGAGATGCAGGAGGCGGGCCTGACCGTGCACGAACTGCCCGAGTCGGAAAAGACCGCCTGGGTGACGGGCCTGCCCAACATCGTCGAACCCTGGCTGGAACAGACCGGGGACGAGGGCAGGACCGTGCTGCGGGCCTATTTCGACGCCCTGCGCGAACGCGGCGCCACACCGCTGCGCAACTGGGACGAGGGGCTGTAAGCCACCCGTCCTGAACGACCTCGCGCCTGTCCGGCTTTTCCGGGCGGGCGATTTTACCGGAAATGCGAGTGACATGAGCGAAGAGAACAACCCGGCCCCGGACCGCGGCGCCATTCCGCCGTTTTCGCAGGCCCCCGTGGGCGCGTTGCTGGGCGTTGTCGCGGCCTTCCTGTCGTCGGTCGGCACGCTCTGGATCGGGGCGCTCATGGCGCTGATCGTGGCGGACGTTCTGGGGCGCAACTTCTTCAACGCGCCCATCACCGGGGTCGCCGAAATTGCAGGCCGGTCAGTCGTTGCCATCGTGTTCCTGCAAGTGTCGGCCGCGATCCTGCAAGGGCGGCTGACGCGCGCGGATTTCCTGCTGCGCCGGATCGGTGGCGCCAGTCCGCGCTCTGCCGCCCTGATGGAAATCGTTTTCGCCCTGACCGGCGCCGTGGTCTTTGCGCTGCTCCTCTGGGCATCCTGGCCCAAGACCTGGGAGGCGCTGGCAACAGCCGAATATTTTGGCGTGCAGGGCGTTTTCACCATCCCGACCTTTCCGTTCCGCCTGATCACTGTCGTCGGCGCGGGACTGGCCCTTCTGTGCTGCCTTTACCGTGCGATGACGGAAATGCGCGGGCACAAGGCGCACGCGGCATGACCACGCTTACCATCGGTTTCATCCTGATCGCCGTGCTGGTCGCACTTGTCCTGCTGGGCATGCAGATCGCCTATGCGCTGTTCATCGTCGCCTTTTCCGGCATCTGGCTGATCCGCGACAGTCTTGATCTGGCGTTCCGGATGCTGGAACTGACTGCCTACAGCGGCATCGACGACTATCTTTTCGCCACCATCCCGCTGTTCGTGCTGATGGGGCTGCTGGTCAGCGTGTCCAACGTTGGGCGCGACACCTTCGAGGTGGCCGAAGAGTTGCTGCGCCGGATGCTTTGCGGACTAGGCGTGGCCACAGTGGCGGCAAACACGATCTTTGCCGCCGTCACCGGCGTATCCATTGCGTCGGCTGCGGTGTTCACCCGTGTCGCAGTGCCCGAAATGACGCGCCACGGCTATCGCCCGGCCTTTGCCGCCGGCACGGTCGCGGGCAGTTCGGTGCTTGGCATGCTGATCCCGCCCAGCCTGTTGCTGATCATCTACGGCATCCTGGCCGAGGTCAGCATCGGTGGCATGTTCCTGGCGGGGATCGTGCCGGGGCTGATGCTGGCGCTGGGGTTCACCGCGATGCTGATGGGCGTGGCGCTGGCCTTTCCGTCCTTTGTCTTTGTCGATCCCGAAAAGGCGCGACAGCGCCGGGTTGCCGTGGATGTGCAGCGCATGTCCTCTGGGACCATGGCGGCCAAGATCACGCCGATCCTGTTGCTGGTGGTGCTGGTGCTGGGCGGGTTGTATTCGGGCTACTTCACCCCGACCGAGGCGGGCGGCATCGGTGCCTTCGGCGCGCTGCTGGTGGCGCTGGGGCGGCGCAGCCTGAACCGCCACAAGCTCTGGCAGGTGATGAAGCAGACCGGCACCATTTCCGTGTCGATCCTGCTTTTGCTGATCGCCGCCGGGTTCTACAGCCGGATGCTGGCCATCGCGGGCCTGCCCAATGCCATCGCCGATCTGGTGCAGGCGGGCGGGTTCAGCCCGCTGGGATTCCTGTTCCTTTATGCGTTGATCATCCTGCTGATGGGCATGATCCTCGATTCCACCTCGATCCTGCTGATCATGGTGCCGATCGCCGCGCCGATCGCGCAGGGTCTGGGCATCGACCTCAGCCATTTTGGCATCGTCACCGTACTGGCGGTGGAAATCGGGCTGCTGACGCCACCCTTCGGTATATCCGTGTTCACGGTCCACAATACGCTCAACAATCCCGCTGTGTCGGTCGAACAGATCTTTGCGGCGACCATGCCGTTCATCGGCGTGATGCTGGCGGTTCTGGTGCTGGTGGCGCTGGTGCCGGTGACGGCGACGCTTTTTCTGTAGCGGCGCGCCGTTGAACATTCCGCAGGGCGCGTTATGCTGCGCCTGCACAACAAGCGGGTCACAACATGGATTTCATTGCACGGGCCACGGCCCTCGTGGGCGGCACAATGGTTCTCTTGCGGCGCATGGGCGCGCCGGCGGCGCAGGCTGTCGGGCTGTCGCCCACCATCCCCGAGGGCCGGAAACAGGGCATCATGACGCTGAAGATGCCCACGGCCAAAGGCTGGGCGCCGGGGCAGGTTCCTCAGTCCGCAAGGGGGCTGCGCGTCAACGCCTTTGCCAGCGGGCTTGAGCATCCGCGCTGGATCGAGGTGCTGCCAAACGGTGACGTTCTGGTCGCCGAGTCGTTGCAACAGGAACGCAAGCCCGAGGGGCTGATGGACCGCGCCATGCAGGCCACGATGAAGCGCGCCAAGGCCGTGGGCATCAGCGCCAACCGCATCAGCCTTTGGCGCGACCCCGACGGCGACGGCGTGGCAGAACAGCGCGAGGTATTTCTTGACGGCCAGAACCAGCCCTTCGGCATGGCGCTGATCGGGGACACCTTCTATGTCGGCAACACCGACGGCATCACCGCCTTTCCCTATGTGGACGGCGCGACGCGGATCGAAGGGCCGGGCCGCAAGCTGGTCGATTTCAAACCCGGCGGCCACTGGACCCGCAGCCTGATCGTCTCGCCCGACAAGACCAGGATTTATGCCGGGGTCGGATCGCTGTCCAACATCGGCGACAATGGGATGGAGGCGGAAGAGGGCCGCGCCGCGATCTGGGAACTGGATGTGGCCAGCGAACAGGCGCGGATCTTTGCCAGTGGCCTGCGCAATGCGGTCGGCACGGCATGGGAACCGGTGACGGGCAAGTTGTGGACCGTGGTCAACGAACGCGACGGGCTGGGGGATGAAACGCCGCCGGACTACCTGACCTCGGTTCAGGATGGCGGTTTCTATGGCTGGCCCTATTGCTACTGGGGCCAGACGGTGGATGACCGGGTGCCGCAGGACGCCGATCTGGTCGCCCGCGCGATCACGCCGGACTATGCGCTGGGCGGTCATACCGCATCGCTGGGCCTGTGCTGGATGCCCGCGGGCACGCTGCCCGGTTTCGGCGACGGCATGGTGATCGGCCAGCACGGAAGCTGGAACCGTTCGACCCTCAGCGGCTACAGGCTGATCTTTGTGCCCTTTGCCGATGGCCGCCCGTCGGGGTCGCCGCGCGACATCCTGTGGGGGTTCCTGTCTCCGGATGAAAAGGTCTCTTACGGCCGCCCCGTGGGTGTTGCCATCGGCCCGGACGGGAAATCCCTGCTGATGGCCGATGACGTGGGTGACGTGATCTGGCGGGTGACGGGTGCGTGAACCGCGCCCGTTGTGCAGGGGCGTGAACTGCGCCCACTGTGCAGAGGGGCCCCGACGCCCCCACTGAACAGGAGCGTAAAACGCCCCGACTGCGCAGGGGCATGACGCCCCTCCGCGAGCGGCGCGCGGGGTAAACCCCCGCACGCGTCGGATCAGAACCCCACGGCCTGCCCGTCCTTACGCGGATCCGACCCTGCGGCATATCCACCCGAAGGCAGGCGGTGGATCAGCTGCGCGCCGCCAAAGCCGAAGGCGCTGTCGGGTGCCTCGACCACGATGTCATGGCCCAGACCGGACAGGTAGTCGCGGGTTTCGCAGGGCAGCGCCGTCTCGCAGGCGACCGTGACGCCTTGGGTAAAGCGCCAGCGCGGCGCATCGACCGCTGACTGCACATCCTGCCCCCACAACTGCGTGCGCAGGGTCATCATCACATGCCCCTGTGCCTGCATCGGTCCGCCCATCACGCCAAAGCTCATCAAGGGCGCGCCATTCTTCATCAGAAAGCCGGGGATAATGGTGTGGAAAGGTCGCTTGCCGGGCGCCACGAGGTTGGGATGCCCGGGTTTCAGCGAAAATCCCGCGCCGCGGTTTTGCAGGCTGATGCCCGTCTCCGGCACCACCACACCCGATCCGAATCCGGCATAGTTCGACTGGATGAAGGACACCATCATGCCGCTGCTGTCCGCCGTGGTCAGGTAGACCGTGCCGCCGTGTTTCGGCACGCCGGATTTGTGATCCTGCGCTGAATCCGCCCGGATCATCCCCGCGCGCGAGGCCAGATAGGCCGGGTCCAGCAGCGCCTCGGGTGTCACGTCGGCCATATGCGGGCGGTCGGCGACATAGGCGTAAAGGTCGGCAAAGGCCAGCTTGATCGCCTCGATCTGAAGATGCAGGGCATGGGGATCGTCGGGGCCGAAATCGCGCACCGGCGTGTGGTCAAGGATACCCAGAGCCATCAGCGCGGCGATGCCCTGACCGTTCGGCGGGATCTCGTGCAGCGCCACATCGTCGAAGCCGGTGCTGATCGTGCCGCACCATTCGGGCACGAAACCCGCCAGATCCGCCTCGTTCAGCGCCGCGCCGTGGTCGCGCGCAAAGGCGGCGATCTTTTCGGCCAGCGCGCCTTCGTAGAAATCGCGCCCCTTCGTTTCGGCAATGCGCGCAAGGCTGGCCGCCATCGCGGGGTTGGCAAACCGCTCGCCCGCCCGGGGCGCGCGCCCGCCGGGCATGAAACCCTGCGCGAACCCGGGCTGATCGGCCAGCGCCTCGGCGCCGATCTCCCACAGCTTGCCGATCACCGGGGACACGGCAAAGCCGTTTTCGGCGTAGCGCACCGCCGGTTCAAGCAGCGTGGCAAAGTCCAGCTTGCCGAACCGTTCCGACAGTGCCGCCCAGGCGGCAACGGCGCCCGGCACGGTGACGCTGTCCCAGCCACGGAACGGCATCTTGTCCTGCCCGGCGAACCGCTCGGGCGTCCAGCCCATCGGGGCCGGTCCCGACGCGTTCAGCCCGTGCAGTTCGGTTCCGTCCCAGAGGATGCAGAAGGCGTCGGACCCCAGCCCGTTGCCAGTGGGTTCCACCACGGTCAGCGCCGCCGCAGTGGCGATGGCCGCATCCACGGCATTGCCGCCCCGGGCCAGCATCGCAAGCCCGGCTTGCGCCGCCAGTGGCTGAGAGGTGGAAACCATCGCATCGGCCAGAACCGGCGAACGGCGCGACGCGTAAAGGGGATCGTGATGCAGGTGCATGGCGGGCCTTTCGTATGTGCAGGGACGGGCGCTGCCGTTTGCAGACCCGGGGCAGCCCGAACTTAAACCGCCCGCCCCGAAAAGCCCAGACGCCAAAGACTGGCGGCGGGTGCCGCGCGCCCAACGGGGTCCGATGCCGCGCGCGCCCAACTGCGGCTGGGCGAAAATGGGGCAGATTTCGCCCCTTTGTCCAAAAAAGTGGCCAAGTTTCTTGACCGCCCGCAAGACACGCTCCTAAGTTCCCTTACATAAAAGAAAACCGCCCCCGACAGCCCGAGGATTCCCGCATGCGCCACCTTCCCCCGCTTTTCCCCGTCGGCCAGATCAGCCGCCGTGCCCTGATCAGAAGCGGCCTTGCCGCCGCCGCCGCAAGTGCGGCCACCTTGCCGCTGCCTGTCTTCGCGCAGGAACCCATTTCTGTCGCCGGCATCTACACCGTCCCGGTGGAACAGCAGTGGGTCAGCCGCATCCACCTTGCCGCAGAGGCCGCGAAAGAGGCCGGTCAGATCAGCTATACCTTTTCGGAAAACACCGCCAACACCGACTATCCCCGCGTGATGCGCGAATATGCCGAGGCCGGCGTAAAGCTGATCGTGGGCGAGATTTTCGGCGTCGAGCAGGAGGCGCGCGAGGTCGTGCTGGATTATCCCGACACCGCCTTCCTGCTGGGATCGTCGCTGCCTGCCGATCCCGAATATCCCAACCTGGCGGTGTTCGACAATTACGTCCAGGATGCGTCCTACCTGTCGGGTATCATCGCCGGTGCGATGACCGAGACGGGCAAGATCGGCATGGTTGGCGGCTTTCCGATCCCCGAAGTCAACCGGCTGATGCACGCCTTCATGGCAGGGGTGCGCGAAACCCGCCCCGACGCGCAGTTCCAGGTCAGCTTCATCGGCTCGTGGTTCGATCCGCCCAAGGCCAAGGAAACGGCATTCGCCATGATCGAGGGCGGCACCGACCTGCTTTATGCCGAACGCTTCGGCGTGTCGGACGCGGCGCAGGAAAAGGGCATCCTTGCCATCGGCAACGTGATCGACACACAGTCCGATTATCCCGACACGGTCGTCGCCTCGGCGATCTGGCATTTCGAACCGACCCTTCAGGCCGCGCTTGACGCGATCAATGCGGGCACCTTCAAGGCGGCGGATTACGGCGTCTACTCCTTCATGAAGGAAGGCGGCAGTTCACTGGCCCCGCTCGGAACCTTCGAGGGCAAGGTTCCGCAAAGCGCGCTGGATCTGGTCGCCGAACGCGAGGCGGCGATCAAGTCCGGCGAATTCACGGTCGAAATCGACGATTCCGAGCCGACATCGTCCTGATGCCCTCTGAGGCCCCGGCGCAGGGCGGTCCCGTCCTGCGGCTGTCGGGTATCACCAAACGCTTTGGCGCGCTGGTCGCCAACGACGGCATCGACCTTGACCTTGCCCGGGGCGAGGTTCTGGCCCTGCTGGGCGAAAACGGCGCCGGCAAGACGACGCTGATGAACATCCTGTTCGGCCATTACAGCGCCGATTCAGGCGCGGTCGAGGTTATGGGCAAGACCCTTCCGCCGGGCCAGCCCGGTGCAGCGTTGCGCGCGGGCGTTGGCATGGTGCACCAGCATTTCACGCTGGCCGACAACCTGACCGCGCTCGACAACATCCTGCTGGGCACCGAACCGCTGTGGAAACCGGGTCTTGGACGCGGGGCGGCGCGGGCGCGTGTCGTGGCGCTGTCGCGCGACTTCGGGCTGGCGGTCGATCCCGGGGCGATGGTCGCCGATCTTTCGGTGGGTGAACGTCAGCGGGTCGAAATCCTGAAGGCGCTCTACCGCGATGCCCGCATCCTGATCCTGGACGAACCGACCGCCGTGCTGACCCCGCAGGAAACCGATGCGCTGTTCGAAACGCTGCGCCGCGCCGTCGCGCTGGGCCTGTCGGTGATCTTCATCAGCCACAAGCTGCACGAGGTCATGGCGATCGCGTCGCGCGTCCTTGTGCTGCGCCACGGCCGCCTTGTCGGCGCGGTAACGACCACGGACACCGACCGCCACAAACTGGCTGAAATGATGGTGGGCGCTGAAATCACGCCGCCCGCGCCATCCCGCGCCACGCCCGGCGCCCCGCTGCTGGTGCTGGACCGGGTCAGCGGCCCCGGCCTGCGCGACGTGTCGCTGTCCCTGCGCGCGGGGCAGATCACCGGCCTTGCCGGCGTGTCGGGCAACGGTCAGGGCGCGCTGGCGGACCTGCTTTCGGGACTGGCCACGCCGACAGCGGGACGGTTCGAAATCGCCGGTAATCCGCCGGGTGCCTGGTCGCCCCGCGCGGCCATCGCCGCCGGAATCGGCCGCATCCCCGAAGACCGGCACCGCACCGGCACCATTGCCGATTTCAGTCTGACCGAAAATGCCATCCTCGAAACCTACGCCGACGCCCCCGTCAGCCGCAGCGGCTGGATGGACTGGACCCACGCGCGCCAGCGGGCCGAAGGCATCATCGCGCAATACGATGTGCGCTGTCCGGGGCCGCAGACCCGCATCCGCCTGCTGTCGGGTGGCAACATGCAAAAGCTGATCCTGGGCCGGGTGCTGGGCGAAAACCCCCGCGTGATCCTTGCCAACCAGCCGGTGCGCGGGCTGGACATCGGCGCGGTGACCTATGTGCAGAACCAGCTGCTTGCGGCGCGCGATGCGGGCGCCGCGATCCTGCTGATCTCCGAGGATCTGGACGAGATCCTGACCCTGTCGGACGTGATCCACGTGATTTCGGCCGGGCGGCTGTCACCCGCTTTCCCGCGCGGCACGATGAAACCTGCGGATCTGGGCCAGTGGATGGCGGGTCACGGGTTTGGCGATCACGGGAATGAGGAAGACAGGAAAACCGGGCAGGGGGATAAAGGGCAGGGGGGCAGCAATGCGGCTTGAGGCGATTGCGGATCCGACGCTGGCCCGGTCGCTGGGCCTGCCCGCGCTGGCGCTGGTGGCGACGGTCCTTGTGGGCGCGTTTCTTGCCATGCTGGCCGGGGCCGATCCGCTGCAAACCTTCGGTCTGATCGTCAAGGGCGCTGCTGGGTCAAAATTCGCCCTGCTGGAAACGCTCAACCGCGCCACGCCGCTGATCTTTACCGGGCTTGCAGTTGCGGTCGCCTTCCGCGCGCGGCTCTGGAACATCGGCGCAGAGGCGCAGCTTTATGCCGGGGCGCTGGCGACGGTGCTGATCGGCACGAAACTGGCGCTGCCGGGCGCGGCGCTGATCCCGCTTATGGGGCTTGGGGCGCTGGTCGCCGGGGGGCTGGTGCTGCTGGGTCCGGTCCTGCTCAAGACGCGGCTGGGCGTGGACGAGGTGGTGACAACCCTGCTGTTCAACTTCATCATGCTGCTGCTGATATCCCTGCTGCTCGAAGGGCCGCTGAAGGACCCGATGGGCATGGGCTGGCCGAAATCCGAACCGATCCCCCGCGACGCCCGCCTGCCGCGTCTGGTCGAAGGGCTGCGGCTGCACTGGGGCTTTGGCCTTGCCCTCGTGTCGGCGGTCGCGGTCTGGGTGATCCAGACGCGCACGACACTGGGCTATGAAATCCGCGCCGTGGGTCTGAACGCGCAGGCCGCACGCTTTGCCGGCATCCCGGTGGGCGCCGTGCTGGTCAAGACGGCGCTGCTGTCGGGCGGCCTTGCGGCGCTCGCGGGATATTCCGAAGTGGCGGGGCTCAAGGGCAATCTCACGCTCGATCTGTCGCCCGGCTTTGGCTACACCGGCATCGTCGTCGCCATGCTGGCGCTGCTCAACCCGCTGGGGGTGGTGGTGTCGGCGATCTTCGTGGCCGGTATCTTCGTCGGTGCCGACGGGATGAGCCGCGCCGCCGAGGTGCCGACCTACATCGCCGACATCCTGCTGGCGACGGCGCTGCTGTTCATGGTGCTGGCGATCCTGCTGACCAAGTTCAGGGTGCGGCGCGGATGACCGAGATTGCCGAAATCCTGCTGACCGCCAGCTTCTGGGCCGCCGTGCTGCGCATCGCCTCGCCGCTGATCTTTGCCACGATGGGCGAACTCATCTGCGAACGCGCCGGGGTGCTGAACCTCGGGATCGAGGGGATCATGGTCGCGGGGGCCTTTGCCGGCTGGATGGCGGTCTATTCCGGCATGGGCCTCTGGGGTGGGGTGGCGGTGGCGATGGCGGCGGGCATGTTCTTTGGCGCGCTCCATGCGGTGCTGACGGTGCCCTTCGGCCTGTCGCAGCATGTGGTGGGCATCGGGATCACGCTGCTGGCCACATCCTCGGCCTATTACGCCTACCGCCTTGCCCTGCCCGAGGTCACGTCGCCGCCCCGGATCGAACCGTTCCAGCCGGTCGATATTCCCGGCCTTTCGGACCTGCCATTCATAGGCCCCGCGCTGTTTTCCCAGACGCCCCTGACCTATTTCGCCTTCTTCACCGTGCTTGTGGTGGCGCTGGTGCTCTACCGCACGCCGCTGGGCCTTGCCCTGCGCGCTGTCGGCGAAAACCCCGCCGCGGTCGAGGCGCAGGGCCTGTCCGTCACCGCGCTGCGCATGGGCGCGGTCATCGTCGGATCGGGCCTGATGGGCATCGGCGGCGCGTTCCTGACGCTGTCGGCGTTTTCGTCGTTCTTCTTCGAGATGGTGAACGGGCGCGGCTGGATCTGCATCGCGCTTGTGGTGTTCGGCGCGTGGATGCCGGGGCGCGCCCTGCTGGGGGCAGTGCTGTTCGCAGCCTTCGACGCCTTGCAGATCCGGATGCAACAGACCGGTCTGGGTGCGCTGGTACCCTATCAGGTCTTCCTGATGATCCCCTACATCCTGTCCATCCTGGCCCTGATCCTGATGTCGCGGCGCGCCAACGTTCCGGCCGCGCTGATGGTGCCCTACAACAAAGGAGAACGCTGATGGCCGATTTCGACCTGCTGGTGAAAGGTGGCACGCTGCCCGACGGATCCCATGCCGACATCGGCATCCGGGGCGACAGGATCACCGCGATCGGCGCGCTCGCCGGGGCGCAGGCGGGCACGGTGATCGACGCCGCCGGTGACCTTGTGACCGCGCCTTTCGTCGATCCGCATTTCCATCTGGACGCAACGCTGAGCTATGGGGTGCCGCGCATCAATGCCTCTGGCACCCTTATCGAAGGTATCGCCCTGTGGGGAGAGCTGCGCGAGACGGCGACAGTGGACGAAATGGTCGCCCGCGCGCTGACCTACTGCGACTGGGCGGTGTCGATGGGGTTGCTTGCGATCCGCAGCCATGTGGACACGACGCCCGACCATCTGAACACGGTGACCGCCATGCTTGAGGTGCAGCGCATCGTGAAACCCTACCTTGACCTGCAACTGGTCGCCTTCCCGCAGGATGGGCTGTACCGCAGCCCCACGGGCCGCGCGAACCTGATCCGCGCGCTCGACATGGGCGTGAACGTGGTCGGCGGCATCCCGCATTTCGAACGCACGATGGAGGCGGGGCGCGATTCGGTCCGCGACTTGTGCGAAATCGCCGCCGATCGCGGCCTGCCCGTCGATCTGCATTGCGATGAAACCGACGATCCGCTCAGCCGCCATATCGAAACGCTGGCGTTTGAGGCGCAGCGCCTTGGCTTGCAGGGCCGGGTCGCGGGGTCGCACCTGACCTCGATGCATTCGATGGACACCTATTATGTCTCGAAACTGCTGCCCCTGATCGCCGAGGCCGGGGTGGCCGCCATCCCCAATCCGCTGATCAACATCACGCTTCAGGGGCGGCATGACGGCTATCCCAAACGCCGCGGCCTGACCCGGGTGAAAGAGATGCAGGCACAGGGCATCACCGTCGGCTGGGGGCAGGATTGCGTGCGCGATCCGTGGTATGCGCTGGGCACCGGCGACATGCTGGATGTGGCCTTCATGGGGCTGCATGTGGCGCAGATGACCTCGCCCGAGGACATGCGGCGCTGTTTCGACATGGTGACGGTCGAAAACGCGCGCATCATCGGGCTTGCGGATCATGGCCTGCATCAGGGCGCCACCGCCTCGCTGGTGGTGCTGGACGCGGGCGATCCGATCGAAGCGGTCAGGCTGCGCCCGGACCGGCTGGCGGTGGTGTCCAAGGGCCGTGTGGTGTCGCAAAAGGCGCGCAACGATGCACGTCTGGCGCTGGACGGGCGGCCCGCCACGGTGCGCCGCCGCCACTGATCGGGTGGCGCCTCAGCGGAAAATGCCCTGAACCAGGTGGGTCGGCGCCCGACGCTACCGCCGCTTCATCGCATCCAGCAGCGCCGATCCCAGCGCCCCGGGCGCGTCGCTTTTGGCGGGCGCGGCACTGGTCGCAGGCTTGCCCTTGCCCCGGGGACTTTCTGCCTTCGGTCCCCGTTCGGCCCGGTCCTCGCGGGCAGAGGTTCCGCCGTCCTTGCGCATCGACAACCCGATCCGCTTGCGCGGAATGTCCACCTCTGTCACGCGGACCTGCACAACGTCGCCGGCCTTGACCACCTCGTGCGGGTCCTTGACGAACTTGTCGGCAAGCTGGCTGACATGCACCAGACCGTCCTGATGCACGCCGATGTCCACGAAGGCGCCGAAGGCCGCGACATTGGTCACCGTACCCTCAAGCACCATGCCGGATTTCAGGTCCTTGATATCCTCGACCCCGTCGGCAAAGACCGCCGTCCTGAAACCGGGGCGCGGGTCGCGGCCCGGTTTTTCCATTTCCGTCAGGATGTCGCGCACCGTGGGCAGGCCGAAATGGTCGTCGACGAACTGTTCCGCCCGCACCGCGCGCAGCGCCGCGGGGTCACCCATGATCGACCGCAGATCCCGCCCGCAGGCCGCAACGATCCGGCGCGCCACGCCGTAAGCTTCGGGGTGAACGGATGAGGCATCCAGCGGCTCGGCCCCGTCGCGGATACGCAGGAAGCCGGCGCATTGCTCGAACGCCCTTGGTCCCAGCCGCGCGACCTTCAAAAGCTCCTTGCGCGACCGGAACGCGCCTGACGCGTCCCGGTGCGCCACAATGGATTCGGCCAGCCCCGGCCCAAGGCCCGAGACATGCGCCAGCAGCGGCGCCGAGGCGGTGTTGAGATCGACCCCCACCGCGTTCACCGCATCCTCGACCACTGCCGCCAGCGACTTGTCCAGCCGCGACTGGTCCACGTCATGCTGGTACTGGCCGACACCGATGCTTTTGGGTTCGATCTTGACCAGTTCGGCCAGCGGATCCTGAAGGCGGCGCGCAATTGACACCGCGCCGCGCAGGCTGACATCCAGATCGGGAAATTCCCGCGCCGCCAGTTCCGAGGCGGAATAGACCGAGGCACCGGCTTCGGAGACGATGACCTTGGTCGGCGTCTTCGCGCCAGGGGGCAGACGCGACAGCGTGTCGGCGACAAGGCGCTCGGTCTCGCGGCTGGCGGTGCCGTTGCCGATGGCGATCAGCTCGACCCCGTGGCGCTGGATCAGTGTCAGGATCATCGCCTCGGCGCCGCGCAGATCGTTCTTCGGCTGGAACGGATACAGGGTTTCGGTCGCCAGCACCCGTCCGGTCGCATCCACCACCGCCGCCTTGACGCCCGTCCGGATGCCGGGATCAAGCCCCAGCGTGGTGCGCGCACCCGCTGGCGCGGCCAGCAGCAGATCCTTCAGGTTGCGCGCGAACACCTCGATCGCCTCTTCATGCGCACGGGCGCGCAGGTCGCCCAGCAGGTCCAGCATCATGGTCGAGCTCAGCTTGACCCGCCAGGTCCAGCCCGCGATCCTGCGCAGCCAGGCGTCGCCGGGACCGTTGCCGGGAATCCCGATGTGACGGCACACGATGCCTTCGGCACGCGCCGCGCCGGTTTCGGGATCGGGGGCGATGTCCACATGCACAACGCCCTCTTTTGCGGCGCGCAGCATGGCCAGCGCGCGATGTGACGGCACTTTGACCCAGGGTTCGGAATGGGCGAAATAGTCCGAGAATTTGGCGCCCTTTTCCTGCTGCCCTTCGATCACGCGCGCGCTCAGAACCGCCTCGCGCTGCATGAAATCGCGCAGGTCGCCCAGCAGGGCGGCATTTTCCGACAGCCGCTCGGACAGAATGTCGCGCGCGCCCTCAAGCGCCTCCTTCGTGCCAGGCACGGCGTCGGTGAGGTAAGCTTTGGCCAGCGCCTCGGGGTCGGCATTGCGATCCGCAAGGATACCCTCGATCAGCGGTTCAAGTCCGTTTTCCCGCGCGATCATCGCCTTGGTGCGCCGCTTGGGCTTGAACGGCAGGTAGATGTCCTCGAGCACGGATTTGGTATCGGCGGCCGCCAGCGCGCGGGCGATGTCGTCGGTCAGCCGGTCCTGGCTGCGGATCGAGTCGAGGATCGTCGCGCGCCGCGATTCGAGTTCGCGCAGATAGGTCATCCGGTCGGCCAGCTTGCGCAGTTGTGTGTCGTCAAGGCCGCCGGTCGCCTCTTTGCGGTAACGGGCGACAAAGGGCACCGTGGCGCCGCCGTCGAGCAGGGCAATGGCCGCGGCCACCTGATCGGGACGCGCCGCAATCTCGGTTGCGATGGTCTGTGCGATACGCTTTGCGGTGTCCAATTGCGCCTCCTGTGAACGGTCGGGAGGTGAGACATACCGCCCGCAGGCTTGCAGGCCAAGGGGGCAGGCACGCCGACAGGCAAAAACCCCGCACTCCACTCCGGCGCACCCGCAATGGCGATGGCCCCACCCTTGCGCGGGTCATGACCGCAGTCATAAAGTCGAGGGGCGGGATCGCAGTGAGGAGTTCGGACCGGGCTTATGACCGCGGTCATAACTTTGCGATTGCCATGAACGCGGCCCCGGCGCTGCCGCCCATGTGGTTGTGCCGCCGCCGCCAAAAGGCCATCACGGGGGCAGACCGCAGCGACCGGAAGGAATCAGACCATGCGCCGCACGATTTCGCGATGTCTTGCGCCGGGTGCGGCGGGGCTTCTGGCGCTGGTGGCGTCTGCCGCTGCCGACCCGCTGCCGCGCGTGGTGTCAATCAACCTCTGCACCGATCAGATGGTGCTGATGCTGGCCGACCCCCAGCAGATCCTGTCGCTGAGCCGACTGTCGGATGATCCGCGTTCGTCCCCGATGGCACAAGAGGCCGCGGCTTATCCCCAGAACAACGGTGGCGCTGAAGAGGTCTTTGCGCAGGACCCCGAACTGGTTCTGGCGGGCAACTGGTCGGACCCCACGGTGGTTGCCATGCTGCGCGGGCTGGGCCTGCGCGTCGAACAACTGCCCGTCGCCACCGCCCTGGACCAGATCCCGGACCAGATCCGTGCCGCGGGCGCGCTGTTGCAGCAGGAGGCGCGCGCCGAAAGGCTGGCCGACGACATGGCGGCGCGCATCGCCGTCTTTGGCGACCGCCCGCGCGGGGACCATGTGGCGGCCTTCTTCTATCCCAACGGCTATTCGCTGGGGGCCGACACGCTGAGCCATGACATCGTGACCGCAGCGGGCTTTCGCAATCTGGCCGAAACGCTGGGCATGACTGGCGGCGGTCGGCTGTCGCTGGAACAGGTGGTGGCCGAAGCGCCGGATGTGCTGATCGCGTCGCCGCGCTACGAGGGACATTCGCGGTCCGAAGACATGGCATTCCACCCGGCGCTGGCGCGCTATGGTGCAGAGGGCAGGGTGGTCTTCAGCAGCGCGGACTGGATCTGCGGCACGCCTTTTGCCCTGCGCGCAGTGGATGCGCTGGCCGCCGCAGAGGCGGCGCTGGACCGGCGCGGGCCGTCCGAATGACTGGCGTGACCGCCCGCGCCATCATGGTGCAGGGCACGGGGTCAAACGTGGGCAAGTCGCTGCTGGTGGCGGGTCTGTGCCGGGCGGCGCTGCGGCGCGGCTTCAACGTGGCGCCGTTCAAGCCGCAGAACATGTCCAACAACGCCGCCGTGACGGAAGATGGCGGAGAGATCGGCCGCGCCCAGGCGTTGCAGGCGCTGGCCTGTGGTCGCGCGCCCAGCGTTCACATGAACCCGGTGCTGCTGAAACCCGAAAGCGATACCGGATCGCAGGTGGTGATCCAGGGGCGCGCGGTGTCCCGGATCGAGGCGCGGGATTTCAGCGGGGCGCGTGGTGCGCTGCTGGCCGCGGTGCTGGAAAGTTTCGGGATTCTGGCCCGCAGCGTCGGCCTGATCGTGGTCGAAGGCGCCGGCAGCCCGGCGGAAACCAACCTGCGCCGGGGCGACATCGCCAACATGGGCTTTGCCCGGGCGGCGGGGGTGCCTGTGGTGCTGGCGGGGGACATCGACCGGGGCGGGGTGATCGCACAGATCGTCGGCACCCATGCCGTGCTTGACCCCGGCGACCGGGCGATGATCGCGGGCTTTGTGGTCAACAAGTTCCGCGGCGATGTGGCGCTGTTCGACGACGGGTATCGCGATATCGCGACGCGTACCGGCTGGCGCGGATTTGGCGTGCTGCCCTGGTTTCACGCGGCGCATCTGCTGCCCGCCGAAGATGCGGTGGATCTGACGCGCGGCAGCGGCTGCGGCGGGTTTCACATCGCCTGTCCGATGCTGTCGCGCATCGCCAATTTCGACGATCTCGACCCGCTCGCCGCTGAACCCGGCGTGCGGCTGAGCATGGTGCCACCGGGCCGTCCGCTGCCGGGGGATGCCGATCTGGTCATCCTGCCGGGCACAAAATCCACTCTGGGCGATCTTGCCTTCCTGCGGGCGCAGGGCTGGGACATCGACCTTGCCGCGCATCTGCGCCGGGGCGGGCGGGTGCTGGGGATCTGCGGTGGCTACCAGATGCTGGGGCGCTGGATCGACGATCCCATGGGGGTGGACGGCGCTGCGGGCCGCGTGGCGGGGCTGGGCCTGCTGGACGTGGCGACGGTCATGGCCGCGGACAAGACGCTGCGGCGCGTCTCTGCGCGTCATGAGGCGACTGACACGGTGCTGTCGGGATACGAGATCCACATGGGCCGCACCGAGGGCCCTGACACAGCGCGCCCCTTTGCGCGGATCGGGGCGGCTGCGCAAGCGGCGGCTGCGGACCGGGCTTTCGCGGACGGGGCTTTTGCGGACGGGTCACCGGACGGGGCGCAATCGCGCGACGGGCTGGTGTCGGGCACCTATCTGCACGGGTTGTTCGCTGACGATGCTTTCCGGTTGGCCTGGCTGGCGCGGCAGGGGGCGGTTGGGGCGGCCACGTCTTACGGGCAGACGGTCGAGGATACGCTGGACGCGCTGGCCGCGCATATGGAACGCCACCTTGATCTGTCCGCCCTGTTCGCGGCGGCGGCAGTGCCCCAGTTGCACCCATAGGAGGCAAGAACGACATGGCAATTTCACTGGTCACCGGCGGCGCAAAATCCGGCAAGAGCCGCCATGCCGAAACGCTGGTCCGGGGTATGTGCGGGGGCATGAACGGGACGCCTGTCTACATCGCCACTGCCGAGCAGTTGGACAACGAGATGGCGCAGCGGATCGCGGCGCACCGCCGGCAGCGCGGCCCCGGCTGGGAGCTGATCGAGGAACCGCTCGACCTGTGCGGCGCGCTGCGCGACAGCGACGGGCGCGGGCCGCGTCTGGTCGAGTGCATGACGCTGTGGCTGTCGAACCTGATGATGCGCGAACGCGATCCAGATGCCGCGCTTGAGGCCCTGCTGCCGGTGCTGGCCGCGCAGGTCAGCCCGGTGGTTCTGGTGACGAACGAGGTCGGATCGGGCATCGTGCCGGTCTCGGCGCTGGGCCGGGACTACCGCGACCTCTGCGGTGCGATGAACCAGCGGCTGGGCGCGGCGGCGGATTCCATCGACCTTGTGGTCTGCGGCCACCCGCTGCGCATCAAGTGAGCGACCCTTAGGTTGCGCATCAGCCGGGCGCCCGCGCTACGCTGCGTATCAGTCAGCCGTCTGCGACGTCGTGCAGATAGCCGTTCCTGCGGCATGGCCCGAGGACCAGGCCCACTGAAAGTTGTAGCCGCCCAGCCAGCCGGTGACATCCACTGCCTCGCCGATGAAATAAAGCCCCGGAACCGTCCTTGACATCATCGTGGTCGAGGACAGCCCGCCGGTATCGACTCCGCCCAGCGTCACCTCGGCGGTGCGGTAACCTTCTGACCCGCCGGGGGTGACGATCCAGCGGCCCAGCGCGTCGGCCAGCGCGTCGATGCGGGTATCCGCCAGATCGCCAAGCTTGCCCTTGAGGTCGAGGGTCTGGCTCAGATGATCGACCAGCCGCGCAGGCAAGTGGCGGGCCAGCTCGGTGGTCAGGGCGCGCCGCCCTTCGGTGGTGCGCTTTTCGCGCAGGACCCGCGCCAGCGCGACACCCGGCAGCAGGTCGATGGCGATGTCGTCGGCTTCGCGCCAGTAGCTTGAAATCTGGAGGATCGCCGGCCCGGAGAGGCCGCGATGGGTGAACAGCAATGCCTCGTCAAAACTTGTGGTGTCGTGGCTCACGCGTGACGGCAGGGCGACGCCGGCCAGCGGCGCAAAGCGGTTTTCCGCAAAGGTGAGCGGCACAAGGCCGGGGCGCGTGTCGGTCACGGCCATGCCGAACTGGCGCGCAATGTCATAAGCAAGGCCGGTGGCACCCATCTTGGGGATCGACCGGCCACCGGTGGCAACGATCACGTTGTCGGCGGTGACGGCGATGGTCCTGCCCTCGCGTTCAAGAGTGGCGGCAAAGCCCGGGCCGGTGTGGCGCAGGTCCGCAAGGCGGGTGTGCAGCCAGAGGTCGGCGCCGGCGGCGTCGGATTCGGCCAGCAGCATGGCGATGATGTCCTTGGCCGAGCGGTCGCAGAACAGCTGACCCAGTGTCTTTTCATGCCAGGGGATGGCGTGGCGCTGCACAAGGTCAAGGAAATCCCACTGGCTGTAGCGGCTGAGCGCGGATTTGTGGAAATGCGGATTGGCGCCAAGAAAGCTGTCGAAATCGCAATACATGTTGGTGAAGTTGCAGCGCCCCCCGCCCGAAATGCGGATCTTTTCGCCCGGCGCGCGGGCGTGGTCGACCAGCAGCGTGCCGGGACCGGCATGGGCGGCGGCCATCAGGCCGGCAGCCCCGGCGCCCAGGATCAGGGTTGTCACCTTCATGGCGCGCATTAGCCATGCACCTGTCCGGTGCGCAAGGGGCACCGGGGTAAAATTCCGGTGCAGATACGGGCATCTGTGACTGGTGCAGGCGCGTTGACCTGTCAGGCGCGGCTGCGCATCTTCGGGGTGACCCGATGTCAGCCTGTCGCCCCGGCGGCAGACCCCCGCGCCGCTGCGGATTGTCCCATGTTTTCTCTGGCTTGACAGCGATGAATTGGCTACACTCCGTCGCAGATCCGGAAAACCGGACGTCCTGAGGCAGTGATGGCGGTACTTTCATGACCGAGATGGTTTACGGCACGGTTTCCGTGCGCGATAGCGAACCTGTGTTGCCCAAATGGTGGCGCACAGTCGATATATGGACCCTGTCGTGCATTCTGTTGCTGTGCGGGATCGGCCTTCTTCTGGGACTTGCCGCGTCGCCGCCACTGGCCGAGCGCAACAACCTCCAACCCTTTTATTATGTCCAGCGGCAGGCGTTCTTTGGCGGGCTTGCGCTGACGGCGATGTTCGTCACCTCGCTGCTGTCGCCGGTGCTGGTGCGCCGCCTTGCGGTCATCGGCTTTGTCGGGGCCTTTGTGGCACTGGCGCTGCTGCCGTTCTTCGGCACCGATTTCGGCAAGGGCGCGATGCGCTGGTATTCGCTGGGCTTTGCAAGCGTGCAGCCAAGCGAATTCCTCAAGCCGCTGTTCGTGGTCGTCGTGGCCTGGATGATGGCGGCCAGCCAGGAGATCAACGGACCGCCGGGCACGCTGTGGTCCTTTGTCCTGGCCGTGGTCATCGTGCTGATGCTGGCGCTTCAGCCCGATTTCGGCCAGGCCTGCCTTGTGCTGTTCGGCTGGGGCGTGATGTACTTTGTGGCCGGCGCGCCGATGCTCCTGCTGCTGGGCATGGCAGGGGCGGTGGTATTCTTCGGCACCGTGGCCTATGAAAATTCGGAACATTTCGCGCGCCGCATCGACGGATTCCTCAACCCCGAGGTCGATCCGACAACCCAGCTTGGCTACGCCACCAATGCGATCCAGGAGGGCGGTTTCTTTGGCGTCGGTGTGGGCGAGGGCCAGGTGAAATGGTCGCTTCCCGATGCCCATACCGATTTCATCATCGCTGTCGCGGCCGAGGAATACGGCCTGGTTCTGGTGCTGTGCATCCTGGCCATCTACGCCGCCATCGTGGTGCGGTCGCTGATCCGCCTGATGCGGGAACGCGATCCGTTCATCCGCCTCGCGGGCACGGGTCTGGCCTGCATGTTCGGCGTGCAGGCGATGATCAACATGGGTGTCGCGGTGCGCCTGCTGCCCGCCAAGGGCATGACCCTGCCGTTTGTCAGCTACGGCGGTTCCTCGCTGATCGCGGGCGGAATCGCCGTCGGCATGCTGCTGGCCTTTACACGGGTGCGTCCGCAGGGTGAAATCGGCGATATCCTGAGGGGGAGAAGCCGATGAACACCATCCAACAAGAAGCGCCCTGTGTGAGCTTTGGACAGGGCCATGGCTGAGCAGGGCAGGCCGCCGCTTCTGGTGATCGCCGCAGGTGGAACGGGCGGGCACATGTTCCCCGCGCAGGCGCTGGCGGAACTGATGCTGCGCCGGGGCTGGCGGGTCAAGCTGAGCACGGATGCGCGCGGTGCGCGCTACACCGGCGGCTTTCCCCATTCGGTCGAGATCGAGCAGGTGGATTCCGCCACCTTTGCCCGCGGCGGGATGATGGCGCGGATCGGCGTGCCCTTCAAGGTGACGCGCGGCGTGTTGTCCATGGCGCTGCGGATGCGGCGCGACCGGCCCGCCGTGGTCGTGGGCTTTGGCGGTTATCCCAGCATTCCGGCGCTGGGTGCGGCGGTGCTGCTAAAGCTGCCGCGGATGATCCACGAACAGAACGGCGTTATGGGCCGGGTGAACCAGATCTTTGCGAAACGGGTCGATACGGTTGCCTGCGGCACCTGGCCCACAACCCTGCCCGAAGGCGTGACAGGGGTGCATGTTGGCAATCCGGTGCGGCTGTCGGTCTACGAACGCGCCGGGGCGTCCTATATCCCGCCGGGCGATTACCCGATGTCGATCCTAGTCATCGGCGGATCGCAGGGGGCGCGCATCCTGTCGGACGTGGTGCCGCCAGCCATCGCCGCCCTGCCGATGGAGGTGCTGCGCCACCTGCGCGTCGCCCATCAGGCGCGCGACGAGGATGGCGAACGGGTCGCGACCTATTACGCCGAACAGGGCGTCGATGCCGAGGTGCTGCCGTTCTTTCACGACATTCCCGCCCGGATGAGCGAGGCGCAGCTTGTGATCTCGCGGTCGGGCGCATCGTCCGTGGCCGACATCAGCGTGATCGGCCGCCCGTCGATCCTGATCCCCTATGCTGCTGCCACCGGCGATCACCAGACCGCGAACGCCCGCGCTCTGGTCGAGGCCGGCGGTGCGATCCGCATCCCCGAGGGCAAGCTGACGGTCGAGGCGCTGTCGGACGCCATCATGGCCGTGCTCGACTACCCGTCGGGCGCCTTGCAGATGTCACAAGCTGCGTTGTCGGTGGGCCGCCCCGACGCAGCAACAGAACTTGCGGCCCTGGTCGAGGATCTGGCAGAGCAGGAGCCAAGAAAATGAACAAGACAGTCAGAGGGGCCGAGATGATGCGCGCCGCAACGAAGCTGCCCGGCGATATCGGGCCCATCCACTTCGTCGGGATCGGTGGCATCGGCATGTCGGGCATCGCAGAGGTGCTGCTGAACCTTGGCTACATGGTGCAGGGCTCTGACCTCAGGCGCAGCAAGATCACCGACCGGCTCGAGGCGCTGGGCGCGGATATCTTCGAGGGGCAGGCGGCAGAGAACCTTGCCGGGGCCGAGGTTGTGGTGATCTCGTCCGCGATCAAGCCGGGCAATCCCGAACTGGACAGCGCGCGCCTGCGCGGCCTGCCGGTGGTGCGCCGGGCCGAGATGCTGGCCGAGTTGATGCGCCTGAAATCCAACATCGCGGTGGCGGGCACGCATGGCAAGACCACGACCACGACGCTGGTGGCCGAACTGCTGGTCGCGGGGGGGATCGATCCCACGGTGATCAACGGCGGGGTGATCCACAACTATGGCTCCAACGCCCGGATGGGCGAGGGCGAATGGATGGTGGTCGAGGCGGACGAGAGCGACGGCACCTTCAACCGCCTGCCCGCCACCATCGCCATCGTGACCAACATCGACCCCGAGCATATGGAGCACTGGGGCGATTTCGACACGCTGCGGCGCGGCTTTTATGATTTTGTCAGCAATATCCCGTTCTATGGCCTCGCCGTCTGCTGCACCGACCACCCCGAGGTGCAGGCGCTGGTGGGCAAGATCACCGACCGGCGGGTGATGACCTATGGCTTTAACGCGCAGGCCGATGTGCGCGCGGTGAACCTGCGCTATGAAAAAGGTGTCGCACATTTCGATGTGGCGCTTCAGTCCGAAGGTCTGATGATCGCGGGCTGCACCCTGCCGATGCCGGGCGATCACAACGTGTCCAACGCCCTGTCTGCGGTCGCCGTGGCGCGGCATCTGGGGATGGCCCGCGACGAGATCCGCACAGCACTTGCCGCGTTCGGCGGGGTGAACCGCCGGTTCACCCGCGTGGGCGAGGTGGACGGCGTCACCATCATCGACGATTACGGCCATCACCCGGTCGAGATTTCCGCCGTGCTGAAGGCGGCGCGGCAGGCGACGGAAGGCCGCGTTATCGCCGTGCATCAACCCCACCGCTATTCGCGGCTGTCGGCGCTGTTCGAGGATTTCTGCACCTGTTTCAACGACGCCGACGTTGTGGCGATTGCCGATGTCTATGCCGCCGGAGAGGAGCCCGTTGCGGGGGCATCGCGTGACGATCTGGTGGCCGGTCTGATCCGCCACGGACATCGCCACGCCCGCGCCATCCACGACGAGGCGGATCTGGAACGGCTGGTGCGCGAGCAGGCCGGTCCGGGCGACATGGTGGTCTGCCTTGGCGCCGGGACCATCAGCGCCTGGGCCAATGCGCTGCCCAAGCGGCTGGCCGGGTGACGGCGGTGTTGCAGGGAGTGGCGGTGTTGCAGGGAGTGGCGGTGTTGCAGGGAGTGGCGCCGCTGCAGGGGGGCGCTGCCCCCCGTCCTGCGGCCTCCCCCCGGGGTATTTGGAAAAAGAAGAAGCGGGTTGCGGGGACAGGAGCGGGACGCGAGCACTGCGCTGATCGCCGGATGTTTGTGATCGCTGGCGGCCTGCGTGACGGCAATGCTGCCGATGCGGCGCCAGCATGTGCCCGGGTTTGCATTGCTGGCGGCGGTGCGTGTCCTGCTGAACAGGATCTGGCGGGATGGCGGTTTTCTATGGTGGATGACCGGGCCTGCGGCCGTTGCGTTGAGGTTGCGCCATTTTTGGGTGCGGGCGCGCGACCCGGCACCGGAGGTGCAGAGATGAGATCTTCACCGGAGGTGCAGAGATGAGATCTTCAGCGGAGGAGTGGCGATGAGACCTTCAGCGGGGGAGCAGCTATGACCCTTTCGATGGTGCTAGCGCTGGTGTGGGCGCTGACGGCGAACGTTCTGGCGATGATCCCGAGCCGGGACGACCACTGGTCCCGGGCCTATGTGCTGATCGCGGCCGGCATTCCGCTGCTGGGTTTCGTGACCTACCAGAACGGTCCGTGGATCGGGCTGCTGGCGCTGATGGCGGGCATGTCGGTGCTGCGCTGGCCGGTCCGCCACCTGGGCCGCTGGGTGGTGTCGCGGTTCGATCGCGGAACCTGAGGCGATGATATAAGGGGCGCTGATCGGCGCGCTGGTCACGGCGCGGCGCGGTCTTGCCCG
>JAGXGV010000088.1 GCA_024636635.1 Puniceibacterium sp. | reverse complement strand
TGATGATCCGGTCGCCGATCCGAAGATCCTCGACCAGACGTTCACCCTGCGGCGTGGCGATCAGGGTACCGGGGGTAAAGCAGGGGATAACTTCTTCGATATTGAAAAAGTCCATCGTGCCAGTGACTTCGCCCGCGCCGTTCAGGTATTCAACGGTGCCATCGATGCCGTTGGAATCGCGATCCGGGCCGTCATCGTCAAGTGTGACGTTGGTCAGCCGCCAATCCACGTCCTGAGTGCCGAGGCCTCTCAGGTCGAGGATGTCGAAATCATCGCCTTCGCTGCCGCCTTGGACCACGTCAGCGATCCCGTGAGCGGCAGAGTCCACGATGATCACATCACGATCCGCGCCGCCATCGATCGAGTCGATCCCTTGACCGCCGTTCAGGGTGTCGTTGCCCTGTCCGCCAATCAGCGTGTCGTTGTCGTTGCCGCCGTCAAGGATGTCATCGTCAATGCCACCGTCAAGAAGGTCAGCGCCAGAGCCGCCAAGAAGAGTGTCATTATCATCGCCTCCGATAAGTGTGTCATCACCAAGACCGCCAAAGATACTGTCACGGTCATTGTCGGTATTAACGTCTATCGCGTCGATTTGTTCCAGAATAGCAGGCGCAGAGCCGTCGATATAGTCGTTGCCCTGCCCGCCATCGAGCGAATCCGAACCGTGACCACCCAGAATGCTGTCATCGCCAATGTTGCCGCGGATCGTGTCATCGTCGATGCCGCCATCCAGCGTGTCGTTCCCGGCGCCGCCGGTGATGCTGTCCGCATCGTCGCCGGTCTGGATGAAATCATCGCCGCCTTGGCCGTGGACCGTATCCATGCCGTCGGTCGAGTTCGGGTCCGTGACAAAGGTCGTGCCGCCGATGGTCAGCGGCAGGTTGGGATCGTCGCCTTCGTAATCCGAGAATGTGTTGACCCCGGCCAAGATCGTGTCATTGCCCTGCCCGCCGGTGATGCTGTCCGAACCCTGTTCGTCGGTGATCAGGTCGTTGCCACCGCCGCCGTCAATCACGTCGTCGTCAATTCCGCCCTCAAGCGTGTCGTTGCCCGCGCCGCCGAAGATGGTGTCGGCATCGTCGCCGCCGTCAAAGGCGTCATCGCCGCCGGTGCCGGTGTAGTCGTCGATGTTGTCGGTGACATCCGGATCCTGATCGAGCCCGTTCAGCGGGTCAAGCAGTTGGTCCCCGGGCGCAACCGGGAACACGTCCACGTCAATGCGCGGGTCGCCTTCGACGGGCGGCGGCGGATCGTTCGCCACCGTCACGATCAGGACCGCACTGTCGGACAACCCGCCATCATCGGTGATCGTATAGTTGACGGTATCGTCGCCCAGAAAACCCTCGTTCGGGGTATAGGACACGGTGCCGTCACCGTTGTCGGTCACAGTGCCGTTCTCGGCCGTCAATTCGGTGATCGTGAAAGGATCGCCATCGGGGTCGCTGTCGTTGTAAAGCACCGGAATGATGGTGGTTTCGACCGGGGCCGCGGTGCCGGTATCATCATTGGCAACAGGCGGGCGGTTGCCGCCGCCGTCACCGACCGTGACGGTCACGGTGCCGGTGTCGCTTGCCCCCGTGGGATCGGACACGGTGTAGTCGAACGTATCGGTGCCGGTGAAACCGACGTTGGGAGTATAGGTGAACATGCCGTCGTCGTTGGAGGTCACGGTCCCGTTGGCGGGATCGGTGTTGTCGGTCACGGTCAGCGGGTCGCCATCCGGATCGCTGTCATTGCCAAGCGCGTCGACCACGACATCGGCATCGGCATCGGTCGAAACCTCGTCATCCACTGCGACGGGCGGGCTGTTGCCATCCTCGACATCCACGGTGGTGAACTGGATGTCCGAGATCAGCGCGCCCTGCGACTGGTCCCCGCCATTTTCGTAGATCACTTCGATGCGCGAAATCGGGCCCGCAATCTCGACAAGGACAGAGCCGGCGGCGGTGGCGTCCTGGGTGATCGAGGTGCCCGTGACGGTGTTGCCCGAAACATCCGCCGTGCCGGCCGGAGTGAGGGACACGGGGACGGAATTGCCTTCGGAATCATAGGCATTGACGGTGACATTGTCCTCGAAGCTGAAGATCGCCGGATCGGCGGGCCCAGACAGATCCTCGCCCGGGCCGCCATCGACGTCGTTGAGTCGGAAGCTGACGTTCTGCACCGAGCTTGTGAACAACGCGGTGTCGCTCGCGCGGAAATCAAGAATGGTGCGCGAGGTGGGCGTCACTACGCCGCCGCCTTCGCCGCCCTCTCCGAAGATCTTGAGCGCGGAATTGGGATCGAAAGTCTCGCCCGGGGCGACATAGCTGTCCGCATTGAAGGTGACCGCCGCCGCGCCCAGATCCTGACCGGTGAAAGTCACATCCACGGCGACGCCGCCGGTTTCGATCGTGACCGGGCCGCCACCGAACGCCGTATCGGGTAGATCCGTGCCGTACGGACCCAGTGCACCCCAGTCTAATACCAATTCAGCCATCTTCTAGACCCTCTAAAAATTAGACGGGGAAAGTCCCCTGCCGCAGCAGCGCGGCGGCAATACGAGCGCATTGCCTGTTTCGCCTTGTTTATCCTGCCATTTTGCAATGTGACACGTCACCCCTGCCCGGTTTGGGAGGCATTGGTGAACCTTGGTGGCCTTCCCGGATTTTACCGGGCTACGCGTCACATCACATCCAAAAGGATGTCTGTAAGTTGAGCGGCCGCCCCCGTGGCCAGCAGTCTTCACCCCCCAAGTGGGCTTGCGAATATCCATACGTCTGGCACCGTGGCGAACAAAGCAGAAAATGACGGAAACATGTTTTGACCAGTGCCCGGACCGCCCGAAACGGAACATCTTCAGGATCGAAATTCGGGCTCTTGCTCTGTCATTGTTTCCGTTGTCGCGGAATGTGGTGGCAGGTTGATGAAGACCGGGCCCAATGATTGAAGGTTTCATGCGGAAATCACGGCTTGTGCACCGCAGAACTGTTGCCAAAGCGGTGACAATCACCACCCGGCACCTGTTGGCCCGACACCACAGTGCGGGCGATAAAATGTGGCAACCTTTGTCGCAGGCCCGGAACCAATGACAAAGCCTTGCCTTGATTGGCGCAGTTGCAGCTTAGACCGCAGTCAGGCACATGCGAATCATTCGATTAAACTCTGACAGTCTGGCGCGCTGGTAGCTGTGCGCCATCTTGTTTTGGCCCGTTGCGATCCGGGGCACATTGCGGGTTGATTTTGGTGCGCCTTGTCCGACACCATTGGACATGACCAGAACATCGGTCTAAATCGCAACAGATGCAAAACGCCCCAGTTGTCCGTTTTCTGGACAGATCCACACCGCCGCACATTTCGACGCTGATCCTGCTGGCCGGGCTGTCGGCGCTTGCGATGAACATCTTCCTGCCCAGCCTGCCGCATATGACCGAGTATTTCGACACTGAATACCGACTGATGCAGCTTTCGGTGGCGATCTATCTGGCAGTGAACGCGCTGCTCCAGATCCTGATCGGGCCGATCTCGGACAAGCTTGGGCGGCGGCCCGTCATCTTGGGTGGTATCGCGATCTTCTGCCTGGCGACGGTGGGCTGCATCCTTGCACAGAATGTCTGGGTGTTTCTTGCCTTCCGCATGCTTCAGGCCGTGATCGTGACCGCGATGGTGTTGTCGCGCGCCGTGGTGCGGGACATGGTGCCTCAGGATCAGGCCGCCTCGATGATCGGCTACGTCACGATGGGTATGGCCGTGGTTCCGATGATCGGCCCCGCGATCGGCGGCGTGCTGGACGAGATCTTTGGCTGGCAGGCGAATTTCTGGCTGCTGCTTGGCCTTGGTGTCGCGCTGTTCTGGCTGACCTGGCGGGATCTGGGCGAAACCGCCGTCAAGAGCACGCTGACACTGACCCAGCAATTCCGCGAATACCCCGAACTGCTGCGCGCGCCGCGTTTCTGGGGCTATGCGCTGGCATCGGGCTTTGCCTCGGGGGCGTTCTTTGCCTTTCTTGGCGGCGCGCCATTCGTGGGATCGGTGGTATTCTCGCTGTCGCCCTCCGAACTCGGGCTTTATTTCGGGATGCCCGCCATCGGCTATTTCGCCGGGAATTTCCTGTCGGGCCGCTATTCCACACGTGTCGGCGTCAACAAAATGGTTTACTGGGGCACTCTGTTCAACGCCTTCGGAGTTGCCGTGAACCTGATCGTGCTGGCCATGGGGGTTGGCAATGTCACCACCTTCTTCAGCCTGATGATCTTTGTGGGTGTGGGCAACGGCATGTGTCTGCCGAATGCTACCGCGGGCATGTTGTCCGTGCGCCCGCAACTGGCAGGCACCGCCAGCGGCCTTGGCGGCGCGATCATGATTGGTGGTGGCGCGGTGCTGTCGGCCCTTGCGGGCGCGTTGCTGCAACCCGGAACCGGCGCGTGGCCATTGCTGTGGATCATGTTGATCACCAGCATTCTGGCCATCTTCTGCATCCGTTTTGTCATCTGGCGGGAAAAACAGATTGCGGGGCTGGACGTCGCCTGAGTTCTTTGCAAACCTTGCGCATCAGGTTTGCAAAGGGGTTGGGCCGTGGCCACAAGAAAGCTGTACGCCGGGGCCAAGCTGCGTGAGATCCGTGGTCGGCTCAGCCTCACGCAGAAGGATTTCGCCAACAAGCTGGGTGTCTCCCTGCCCTATCTCAACCAGATGGAAAACAACAACCGCCCCGTCAGCACCACTGTGTTGCTGGCGCTGGCGCAGGAATTCGGGCTGGACGTCACCGAACTGGGCCAGGGCGATTCCGAACGGCTGGTCACCGACATGCGCGAGGCGCTGGCCGATCCGGTCTTTGGCGAAACCAATCCGCCGCTCGCCGATCTGCGGCTGACGGCCTCGAACGCTCCGGCGCTGGCCCGCGCCTTTCTGGAGCTGCACAAGGTCTACCGGCAGACCCACGAACGTCTGGCCAGCCTTGACGAGGCGCTGGGGCGCGAAGGGTCGCATCTTCAGGCCAGCCCCTGGGAAGAGGTGCGCGATTTTTTCCACTACTGCGACAACTACATCGACGCGGTGGACCGCTCTGCCGAACGATTCGCGCAACTGCTTCAGGGCGAAGGCGATATCCGCAGCGCCACCATTGCCCGGTTGGCACACCGGGGCATCAAGGTGCGGTTCGAACACACAGCACCGCTGCGTGAATTCGATCCGGCCACCGGCATCCTGACCCTGTCGGCGCTGTCGCCGCCGGAAACCCAGACCTTCCAGCTTTTGCTTCAGGTGGCGCTGCTGCGGCAGGACCCGCTGCTTGAGGCGACGCTGGATCTGGCGCGGTTCCAGACCGAGACGGCGCGCAGTATCGCCAAGATCGGGCTTGCGAACTACTTTGCCGGGGCGGCGATGATGCCTTACGGCGCTTTCCTGCGGGCCGCGCAGGACAGGCGCCACGATCTGGAACGTCTTGCCACGCTTTTTGGCGCTTCGATCGAACAGGTGGCGCATCGGCTGTCCACCCTGCAACGCCCCGGGGCCAAGGGCATCCCGTTCTTCTTTGTCCGCGTCGATCAGGCCGGAACCATCACCAAGCGCCATTCCTCGACCCGTCTGCAATTCGCCCGCTTCGGCGGCGCCTGTCCGCTGTGGAATGTGCACCGCGCGTTCGAGACGCCGGGCCGTTTCCTGCGCCAGCTGGCCGAAACACCGGACGGTGTGCGCTATATCAGCCTTGCGCGGGATGTGACCAAGCCGGGCGGACATTTCGGCGCCCCTGTGCGGCGCTACGCGATTTCGCTGGGCTGCGAGGTCCGGCACGCCCGCGCCATGGTCTATGCCGACGGGCTGGATCTGGACCGCGACGACGCGTTCGAACCGATCGGGATCTCGTGCCGGATCTGCGAACGCATGACGTGTCACCAACGGTCGGTGCCGCCGCTTGAACGCAAGCTGCACGTGCCGACCAACCGGCGCGGCGTATTGCCCTATGAGCTGGAATGACCGGCGGACCGCGCCCTAGCGGACTGGCTGGCGCCCAGGTTGGCAGACTGGCCAGCGTGCGGCCAGATCGGCCATGAGCGCGGCGTCCGATCCATCCAGCGGACCGCAGGCGCCCGGGCGGAACCTGTCGCGAAACGCCGGGATCAGGATTTCCTGCCCGCCCTCGGGCGAGACATATCCAAACAGGCGTGCATCCCGGTAAAAATCCCCCCCGGCGCGCGGTGTGGGCCAGACCGACAGCCCGCGCAGTGCAAGGCGGCGCCAGTCGAACCGGGGGCCGGGGTCGACCTTGCGCCCCGGTGCCATGTCGGAATGACCGATCACACCCTCTGGCGGGATATTCCAACGTTTCAAAATCGTTACAAGAAGATCTTCAAGTGCAGACATTAGCGGTTCGCTGAACGGCTGGTACCCGGTATTGGCAAGTTCTATGCCGATAGAATGTGAATTGACGTCACTGTGCGGACCCCAATGACCGGCACCGGCGTGCCAGGCACGCGACGCCTCGTCCACCAACTGCCAGACCTGGCCCTTGGGACAGATCACGTAATGAGCCGACACCTCGGCCTGCGGGTCGCACAGCCTGTCCCGCGCTGCTTCTGCCGTCTGCATCGCTGTGTAGTGGATTACGACCAGCGAAGGCACCGCCCCGCCGCGGCGCGGAGCAAAGTTCGGGGACGGATGCCACAGGACAGTCAGTTCCGGCTGACCGACCGATAGGGCTCCGGATCCCAGCCACAGGCAAACCCGTCGCCATCTGGGTCCATGCCGCGCCGGTCGCGTTCCGGACCGCCGCCGGCTAGAAACGCCTCTTGCGCCAGATCGGACGAGGAATAGTCCGCACAGGCGCGCGCTGCCTTTGCTTCGGAGTTGAAGGCTGAACGACGATAAAGCGGCGTGCCGCGCGGGTTCGTGCTCTTGATCGCGTATTCGACGATATTGGGGCCTTCGGCACCCGTCCGGCTTGGCAGCTCTGTGGGCTGGATCACCTGATACTGCGCCCTGTTGCGCGCGATCAGGGCCGCATCGGCAGCGATGTCACGTTCGCCAGAGACGGCATCAAAATCGTTTTCGTCCGACATGCCGACCGCATTGGACACCACCTGCGGTGCCGCGTTGCCGGGCGCGGCATCGAACGGCAAATCGTCTGACCCCCGCCCAAGCGCACGTTCGGCTGCGGCAATCGCCGGGTCGGCATTGTCGAGGTTGGAAGATACCACCCCGGCGGGTGGCGGCACGGCGGCGCGGTTGGGCGTATTGCCCAGCAATTCGGCCTCTCGGCGCGCCTGATAGTCGGAGTAGTCACCGAAACCGACGCCCCCGCCGCTGTCTGGCACACCCGATTCGGTACAGGCCGCCAGCGTCAGGGCAGAGATGCCAAGAAAGAGAAACCGTTTCATGCGTCGTGTCATCCTATGAATCCCTTTGGGGCCATTACCACCACTTGGACGGCTTTGCGACAAATCCCGCCGCCTGTTCAAGCGCATAGGCCGTATTCAGCAGCTCACCCTCTTCCCAGGGCCGCCCGATCAGTTGCAGCCCCAGCGGCAACCCGTCCCGGTCCAGCCCCGCAGGAACAGTAACGCCCGGAAGGCCCGCAAGGTTCACCGTAACAGTGAAAACATCGTTGAGATACATCTGCACCGGATCGGCATGGCTCATCTCTCCCAGGCCGAAGGCGGCAGAGGGGGTTGCCGGTGTCAGGATCGCGTCGATGCCTTCGGCAAAGACGTTTTCAAAGTCGCGCTTGATCAGCGTGCGTACCTTGCGCGCCCGGTTGTAATAGGCGTCGTAAAAGCCTGCGGACAGCACGTAGGTGCCGATCATCACGCGGCGCTGCACCTCGGGGCCAAAGCCGGTCGCGCGCGTCTTCTCG
>JAGXGV010000087.1 GCA_024636635.1 Puniceibacterium sp. | reverse complement strand
GCCGTCCGAAATGTTGGCTGATCCGGTGCTGGAACAGCGGGCAAGGTCGCTGTCGGTCGGCTTGCGCTGCCCGGTGTGCCAGAACGAAAGCATCGACGAATCCAATGCCTCTCTGGCGCGCGACCTGCGGCTCCTGGTGCGCGAGCGGCTGGTGGCGGGGGACAGCGACGAAGAGGCCATGGCCTACATCGTCGAGCGGTACGGTGAATTCGTACTGCTGCAGCCCACCACCGGCGGTTGGAACTGGCTGCTCTGGGCGGCGGGTCCGCTGATGCTGGTCGCCGCGATGGGAACCGGCGCGCTGTATGTGCGCGGACGGGCAAATTCATCTGCCGCGCGCGAAGAGGGGCTGACCCCGGAAGAGCAGCAGCGCCTTAGGGAGATCCTCAGACAGTGACGCCGCGTTTGGCTTTGCCAATCCCGCGCCGCGCGTGTTTGATGCGCCTCGCACCAGAGGAGAAGACTTCATGATCTATGACACCATCCAGTTCGATGTCCGCGACGATGTGGCGGTGGTCACGCTGAACCGACCGGATGTGATGAACGCGCTCAACACCCAGATGCGCGCCGAGATCACCGATGCGGTCACTCAGGGCGGACGCGAGGCTCGGGTGGTGGTGCTGACCGGGGCCGGGCGGTCCTTCTGTTCCGGGCAGGATCTGGGCGACCGGGCCAATACCGCCAATCTGGATCTGGAGCGGACGCTGCGGGACGAATACGTGCCCATGCTGCGCGCGATCTTTGACTGCCCGGTGCCGACCATTTCGGCAGTGAACGGCGCGGCGGCGGGGGCAGGGGCCAACCTTGCCCTTGCCGCGGATGTTGTGATCGCGACCGAAAGCGCCTTTTTCCTTCAGGCGTTCACGCGCATCGGGTTGATCCCGGATGCGGGCGGCACCTGGTATCTGCCGCGCCAGATGGGGCTGGCCAAGGCGATGGGGGCGGCGCTGTTTGCGGAAAAGATCAGCGCCCGGCAAGCCGATGACTGGGGCATGATCTGGGAAGCTGTGGCCGATGACGACTTTGCCGCACAGTGGAAGGCGCGGGCGGCGCATCTGGCCAAGGGGCCGACCGCCGCCTATGCCCGGGTCAAGCATTCGATCCGCGGCAGTTTCGACCATACGCTTGAAGAACAGCTTGCCGTCGAGGCGAAGTTGCAGGGCGAATGTGGCAAGACCCGCGATTTCAAGGAAGGTGTCGTGGCATTTCTGGAAAAGCGGCCCGCGTTGTACGAGGGACGCTGATCTTTAGGGCATTGGGTGCCGCCCCTGGGAACATCCTGTGCTTTTCAGCCTGAAAGGCAGCGCGGCAGTCAAGACGCATTATCCCGAACACCGCCAGACTGTCAATTCAGAGAGGCACGACCGCGGTCCGAATCCCGATCGCGACGGTGAGATTGTCGAAAGTGGACGTGCCGATGGCGCCGTCATTATCCGACTGGATCAGCTTCCATCGTTTGTTGCCTTCGCCATTGCAAAAAAAAGGCCCGGCTCCTTTCGGGAACCGGGCCTTGGCGTAAAGTTGGACAACAGCGTCAGCGGCTTTCGATATCCTTGTAGTCGCGCGCGGTGCTGCCAAGGTAAAGCTGGCGCGGGCGACCGATCTTGAGCTGCGGATCGCTGATCTGTTCCTTCCACTGGGAAATCCAGCCGACTGTCCGGGCCACCGCGAAGATCGGTGTGAACATCGACGTCGGGAAACCCATGGCCTCGAGAATGATGCCGGAATAGAAATCGACGTTGGGAAACAGCTTTTTATCGGCGAAATAGGGATCGGCCAGCGCCTGCTTTTCCAGCTCTTTCGCAGTGGCGAGGATCGGATTGTTTTCGACCCCCAGAAGATCGAGCACCTCGTCAGCGGATTGCTTCATCACCGTCGCGCGGGGATCGAAGTTCTTGTAGACGCGGTGACCGAAGCCCATCAGGCGATAGGAATCGTTCTTGTCCTTGGCGCGCGCGATGAATTCCGGGATCCGGTCGGGCGTGCCGATTTCCTTGAGCATTTCGAGACAGGCCTGATTGGCGCCGCCATGGGCCGGCCCCCAGAGACATGCGATGCCGGCCGCGATGCAGGCGAACGGGTTGGCGCCCGAGGACGACGCCAGACGTACGGTCGAGGTCGAGGCATTCTGTTCGTGATCTGCATGCAGGGTAAAGATCCGGTCCATCGCGCGGCTCAGGATCGGGTTGACCACGTAATCCTCGGCCGGGACGGCAAAGCACATGCGCAGGAAGTTCGAGGCATAATCCAGCGAGTTCAGCGGATAGACGAAAGGCTGCCCGACGTGATACTTGTACGCCCAAGCTGCAATTGTCGGCATCTTGGCGATCAGGCGGATCGACGCGACCTCGCGCTGCCAGGGGTCGGTGATGTCGGTGCTGTCGTGATAAAACGCCGACATCGCGCCGACCACGCCCACCATTACGGCCATGGGATGCGCATCGCGCCGGAACCCGCGGAAAAAGTTCTGCATCTGCTCGTGCAGCATGGTGTGATTGGTCACGCGGTTCTCGAAATCCTCAAGCTGCGCGCCGGTCGGCAGTTCGCCGTAAAGCAGCAGGTAGCAGACTTCGAGGAAATGTGATTTTTCCGCCAGCTGGTCGATGGGATAACCACGGTGCAGCAGTTCGCCCTTGTCACCGTCGATGAAGGTGATCGTGCTGTCGCAGGCCGCGGTGGAGGTGTACCCAGGATCGTAGGTGAACACGCCCGCCTGTGCATAGAGCTTGCGGATATCGAGCACGTCCGGTCCCGTCGTGGGCGAAAGGATATCCAGATCAAAGGATTTGCCGTCGATCGTAAGGGTCGCAGTCTTGGAGGTATCAGCCATGGAAGTTCCCTTCGTCTCAATTGCCCGGGCGGGCGCCCTGGCTCTGTATCTTGGTGCAGCTTGAAAAAGGGTTAACCGCTATCGGTTCGTGACCCCTGTCAGGCCGCCGCCTGGGTCAGACGAAGAATGCTCTCGTCGCGGCCCAGGACCAGCATCATGTCGAATACGCTTGGCGTCACTGTCCGACCTGCCAGCGCAGCCCGCATTGGACCCGCCAATTTGCCGAATTTGGTGCCGTTTTCTTCGGCCACCCGGTTCAGTACCGCCTCCAGTTCATCTTTGGTCCAGCTAGCATTTTGCAGATGCGGCGTCAACGCAAGCAGTATACCACGGGATACCGGATCAAGCATCCCGGCCGCCTTCGCATCCATTTCCAGAGGAGATGATGAGAGGATAAATTCTCCCTTTTCAAGAAGTTCCGGAAATGTCTTCGCGCGTTCCTTGAGGCAGTACATGGCCCGCAACAGACCATCTTTCTGGTCGGCGCCCAGCGGTGATTTTTCTGCAGCTGCCAAATACGCCTGCAATTCATGCAGCAGTGCAGCATCGTCACTTGCGGCAATGTGCTGACCGCACAGATTTTCCAGTTTCTTGAAATCAAGACGGGCCGGAGAGCGGTTGATTCCGGGCAGATCGAACCATTCCTGTGCCTGGGAATCGTCAAAGAATTCGTCATTGCCGTGGCTCCAGCCCAAGCGCGCGAGGTAATTGCGCATGCCGGCCGCCGGATAACCCATAGCCTGGTATTCACCGACCCCCAGAGCGCCGTGTCGCTTGGACAGCTTCTTGCCGTCCGGCCCGTGGATCAGCGAAATATGTGCCCAGACCGGCACGTTCCAGCCCATCGCGGTATAGATTCCGATCTGTCGGGCGGCATTGTTGAGGTGGTCGTCGCCGCGGATCACATGGGTCACGCCCATGTCGTGATCGTCCACCACCACGGCCAGCATGTAGACCGGCGTGCCGTCGGATCGCAGCAGGATCATGTCGTCAAGCTGGTCGTTGCGGATCGTCACGTCGCCCTGCACCTCGTCGTGGATCACCGTCGCGCCTTCGGTCGGCGTCTTCAGGCGGATCACATGCGGCGCGTCCGGGTGCGTCGCGGGATCGCAATCGCGCCACGGGCTCTGAAACAGGGTCGAGCGGTTTTCGGCGCGGGCAGATTCGCGAAACGCCTCGATTTCCTCCTGCGTCGAGAAGCACTTGTAGGCGGTGCCCTCGGCCAGCATCCGGTGGGCGACTTCGGCATGGCGTTCGGCGCCCGCCGCCTGGCTTACCGCCTCGCCGTCGTGATCAAGCCCAAGCCAGTCGAGCCCGTGCAGGATCGCCGCCGTCGCCTCGGGGGTCGAGCGGGCGTGGTCGGTATCCTCGATCCGCAGCAGGAACCTGCCGCCGCGACCCCGGGCATACAGCCAGTTGAACAGGGCGGTGCGCGCGCCGCCGATGTGCAGGTAACCGGTGGGTGACGGGGCAAAGCGGGTGACGATCTGTCCGGACATGGGAAATTTAACCTTTTGATAACCGAGGCGGGCTAGCGTTGGCCATTCCTTACCCATGCACCGGGACGAGGACAAGCACCGGGACGGGAACAAACATTGCGGCGCGGCGTCAACGCCTTGATCGACGGCCTGCTGATCCAGCGGGGACATCTGTTCCCCTGGGCACCGGTGTTCGTTGCGCTGGGAATCGGCTGGTATTTCTCGCGGACGTCCGAGCCGGCACTCTGGGTGATCTGCTCCGCTTTCGGGGCGGGCTTGTCGGTCCTGCTGCTCAGCCGCCGACTTGGCGTCATGGGCGAACCGCTCGCCTGCGCTGTGGCGCTGATGCTGCTGGGCGCCGCTCTGGCCGGGGCGCGCACGCATCTGGTGGCGGCACCGCTGCTGACGTTCCGCTACTACGGCCCGATCGAGGGACGGATCGTCGCGATCGACCGTTCTGCTTCGGATGCGCTGCGCCTGACGCTGGACCGGGTGGTACTGGAACGGATGGATCCCGGGCGGACGCCACGCCGTGTGCGAATCTCGCTGCATGGCGACGCTGCCTTTGACGCGCAGCCGGGCGCCGTGGTCATGACCACCGGGCATCTGTCTGCCCCGAATGGCCCGGTCGAACCCTTGGGCTTTGATTTCCGCCGCAACGCCTGGTTTCAGGGAATCGGCGCTGTTGGCTACACGCGGGTTCCGGTGCTTTATCTGGAGCCCTCTGAAGGGGCGCTGCCGGTCTTTGCCTCGCGCATGGCGCTGTCCGGGCATGTGCGCGCCACCATCCCCGGCGAAAGCGGGGCCTTTGCCGCGGCCATCATGACCGGGGACCGATCCGGCATGGGGCAGGATACGCTCCAGGCGCTGCGCGACAGCAACCTTGCGCATCTGCTGGCGATCTCGGGGCTGCACATGGGGCTTTTGGCCGGTTTCCTGTTTGGCGCGCTGCGGCTGATGTTCCTGATGGTGCCGCCCCTTGCCCTGCGCTGGCCGGTCAAGAAGCTGGCCGCTGTCGGTGCGCTGTTCGGGGCGGCGGGATATCTTGGGCTGTCGGGCGGCAACGTTGCCACCGAACGCGCCTTCATCATGGTCGCCGTTGCGCTGATCGCCATTGTTCTGGACCGCCGTGCGCTGTCCCTGCGGGCGGTGGCGATGGCGGCGCTGTTGGTCCTTGTCATCTGGCCCGAGGCATTGCTGGGACCGGGGTTTCAGATGTCCTTTGCGGCGACTGCGGCGCTGGTCGCGGTCTTTTCCGCGATGCGCGATCTGCCCGAAGGCTGGCGGGCGCCCCGCTGGCTCGCTCCGGTGCTGGCGTTGGTCCTGTCGTCCTTTGTGGCGGGGGTTGCGACCGCGCCCATCGGCATGGCGCATTTCAACCAGGTGTCGCATTATGGCCTGCTTGCCAATCTTGTCTCTGTGCCGCTGATGGGCGTTGTCGTCATGCCCGCGGCCGTGCTGGCCGCGTTGCTTGTTCCCTTCGGGCTTGACTGGATCGCCTTCTGGCCGATGAAACTCGGACTCGACTGGATCCTGTTCGTGGCCCATGCGGTCGCGTCCTGGGAAGGGTCGGTCGGACATGTGGCAGCACCGGGACCGATGGTTCTGCCTGTGCTGGCGCTTGGCGCCATCTTCCTGATGCTCTGGCAGGGACGGCTGCGGCTGCTGGGACTGCTGCCGATGATCGTCGCAGCGGTGCTCTGGCAGCAAGGCGACCGGCCTCTGGTGCTGATCTCGGACGATGGCGCATTGGTGGGGGTAATGACCGCGCAGGGCCGCGCCCTGTCAAAGCCGAAAGGCGCGGGTTTTGTGGCCGACAACTGGCTTGAAAACGACGGCGATGGCGCGCTTCAGGTGCAGGCTGCAGCGCGCTGGCCGGGAACCGGAGGGCCGGGGGTCGCCACCTTTGACCTTGATGGCATCCGGCTGGTGCATCTTCAGGGTAAAAAGGCGCTGTCGGCTTTCACCACATGCCGTCCAGGCGATATCGTGGTGGCCAGTGGCGATTTGCCCGACTCGCTGCCCTGTACAACTTTCGACCCGGACCGGCTGTCATGGATCGGCGCCACGGCGCTGTTGCCCACGCCCAACGGGCTTCGCCCGCTGACCGTGCGGGATGTAGCGGGCAAAAGGATCTGGCACGGCGTGTCCCACAAGGTACCGCCACAGAATCAGTATTTACAGGATCAGTATGTCCTGATCAGCCCGACTAGTTTGCCCTGAACGGAGACATCACCCACCGGCAGGCGGCGCGATTCATAGGCCGGATTGGCCGCTTCGAGGATGATGACTGCGCCATCGCGGCGGAACCGCTTCAGTGTCGCCTCGTAGCCGTCGATCTGGGCCACGACGATGTCGCCGTTGTCGGCCTGGCTGGTTTCGCGGATCACGACGACATCGCCATCGTTGATCCCGGCATTGATCATTGAATCGCCCTTCACCTCGAGCGCGTAGTGGCGGGCCGAGCCCGAAAGCATCCCGCCCGGAACGGCAATGGCGGGGGCAGGGTCGTTCATCGCCTCGATCGGGACACCGGCGGCGATGCGCCCGACCAGCGGCAGTTCCATGGCATGGACCGACCGGATCGGCAACGCCTCGTCCGGGGTGCTGTCAGGGCGGTCGCCGTCGATCACCCGGGGGGTGAACCCGGCGGCCTTGCCAGCCATGCTGTCGGGGAGTTTCACGATCTCGATGGCGCGGGCGCGATGCGCCAGGCGCCGGATAAAGCCGCGTTCCTCTAGCGCGGTGATCAGGCGGTGGATGCCGGACTTGGAGCGCAGGTCCAGCGCCTCTTTCATCTCATCGAAGCTTGGGGGAACACCATCACTCGAAACACGCTTGTTGATGAACGCCAGAAGGTCGAGTTGTTTCTTTGTCAGCATGGCCGGTCCCCGTCCTGTTCCCTTTTGTTCTAGCCATGTTCCCGTTTTGTGTCAACGACATGTGGCTATATTTTCGCTAAACGGCAGCAGAGAGTGCCCAACCGGAACGTCGCGGATTACAGGGGGATGTAGGGCATCATGGCACCGACACCGCGTGCGGGTTCGTCCGGCGCGCGCACCAGCAGCGCATCGGCCTGCTCCAGTACGCTCAGCAGCGAACTGTCCTGCCTGTCAAAAACCCGCAATCCTTCGGGCCCCAGCGCGGCGCGCATGTAATGTTCGCGCGGCCCGTTCGCGGCTATCCCCTGCGCCAGTGGGGCGCAAAGGCGCGGTGCGGCGGCGGCGGGCAGGCCCAGCATGGCACGCACCACGGGGGCGACGAACACATGGCCACATACCATCGCCGACACCGGGTTTCCGGGCAGGCCAATCATCAGGGACGGCCCGTAACGTCCTGCCATCAATGCCTTTCCGGGCCGCATGGCAACCGTGTAAAAGGCCCGTTCAAGCCCCAGTTCCTGCGCCATCTGACCAACGATGTCATGGTCCCCGACCGAGGCACCGCCCACCGTCACGATCAGATCGGCGCCCTGCGCCAGATCCAGCGCCTGCGTCATCGACGCCACCGTATCCCGTCCGATGGGCAGCAGCCGCGGCGCAGCACCCAGCTGTTGCATATGTGCATAAAGACCGAAGGTGTTGGAGGCGACGATCTGGTCCGGGCCGGGCACCTCTCCTGGCATCACCAGTTCATTCCCGGTCGAGATCAAAGCAACCACCGGGCGGCGCGTGACCGTGACGCGCCCGACATTCATCGACGCCAGAAGCGCGATGTCGCTCGGAGTCAGCCGACGTGGGCCGGTCATGCGGAAACCGGCCGTAAAATCGTTTCCTGCCGGGCGGATATGGTCCGAAGCGTCCAGACTGTCGCCCAGTGTGATGCTCTCGCCGTCCCGGCGGACATCCTCCTGCAGGACGACGCGGGCAGTGCCTGCGGGGATCGGTGCACCGGTAAAGATCCGCACGGCTTCGCCCGAGCCAAGCCGACCGTCAAAGCCTTTGCCCGCGGCCGATTCGCCGACGACCCGCAGCGTCTGCCCCGGTTGTGGCTGCATCACGGCATAGCCGTCCATCGCCGAAGCGGCAAAAGGCGGCTGGTCGCGCTGCGCCGTGGCATCCGCGACCATCACCCGGTCAAGCGCATCACACAGACCGACGGTTTCGGTTTCCAAGGGTGCGACCAGTGCAAAAATTCGGTCCAGGGCATCGCTGACGGCAATCATTTCGCCTCGTAACGTCCTGATTTACCACCATCCTTGAGCCGGACGCGGATGCCGCCAATCTCCATCGCCTTGTCCACCGCCTTGGCCATGTCATAGACGGTCAGGGCCGCGATGTTGACCGCGGTCAGCGCCTCCATCTCGACCCCGGTCTGGCCGGTGGTCTTGACCGTCGCCTTGATCCGCAGGCCGGGCAGGTCAGGATCGGGGGTCAGTTCGACCGAGACTTTGGTAATGGGCAGGGGGTGGCAGAGCGGGATGAGATCGGGCGTCTTCTTGGCGCCCATGATTCCGGCGATGCGGGCGATGCCGATGACATCGCCCTTCTTGGCCCGGCCTTCGACAATGATGTCAAAGGTTTCTCGCGCCATCCTGATGTAACCTTCGGCCACGGCGACCCGGGCTGTCACAGCCTTGTCGGAAACATCGACCATATGGGCATCGCCCTTGGCATCAAAATGGCTGAGCCCGCTCATGTCATCACCGGATTAGACAAAAGCCCGCGCGTCGCCGCAGCCACATCGGACTGCCGCATAAGGCTTTCTCCGATCAGGAAGGTACGCGCGCCGTACCGCGCCATGTCGGCCAGATCCTCCGGCGTATTCAGACCGGATTCAGAAATCAGGATGCGACCCTGTGGCACGTGCCGTGACAGGTTGCGCGTTGTCTCAAGGTCGGTCTGGAAGGTGTTGAGATTGCGGTTGTTTATCCCGATCAGCGGCGAATGCAATGCCAGCGCGCGATCCAGTTCGGCAGCGTCGTGCACCTCGATCAACGCATCCATTCCCCAGTGGAAGGCGCAAGCCTCGAGTTCCGCGGCCTGGCTGTCCGAAACGCTTGCCATGATGATCAGGATGCAGTCGGCCCCAAGGGCGCGCGCCTCGACCACCTGATAGGGGTCGTACATGAAATCCTTGCGCAGCGCGGGCAGCGACGTAGCCGCGCGGGCTGCGGTCAGAAAAGGTTAGGCACCCTGAAAGCTGGGGGTGTCGGTCAGGACAGACAGACATGTCGCGCCGCCGACCTCGTAGGCGGCGGCGAGCGTTGCGGGATCAAAATCTTCTCGGATCAGACCCTTGGAAGGCGACGCCTTCTTGATTTCGGCGATAAGGCCGTAGCCCCGGGCCTGCGCGGCGATCAGAGCATTGGCAAAGGGGCGCACGGCATCTGCCGCCTCTGCTGCCTCCTCGACGGCCAGAAAAGGCGTGGCCTTCTTGTCGGCGGCGATTTCCACAAGCTTGTAAGCCTTGATCTTGTCGAGGATCGTCTCGGTCATGGGTCTGTCCAGTTGATCGGGGTGTCGCCTCTGGCTTTAAGCCATGCGTTGATCTGCGAAAAGGGGCGCGATCCGAAAAAGCCGCGATGCACCGACAGCGGCGAGGGATGGGCAGACCGCAGGATCAGGTGATCCGTCCCGTTTATGTGCTTCCCAAAGCCCTGCGCATGGGCGCCCCAAAGCACAAAGGCACGCGGCCGGTCAGACAGCCGTTGCAGCACATCGCGGGTCAGGGCATGCCAGCCATGCCTTGCGTGACCCTGCGCCTTGCCCTTGGGGACGGTCAGCGCGGTGTTGAGCAGCAGCACGCCCTGAGCCGCCCAGTCGCCAAGGTCGGTCCGGGTGCGAGGCATACCAAGATCGCTCTTTATCTCTTTGAAAATATTGCCAAGACTGTCAAGGCGCCCGTCAAAATCCTGCGGTATGGAAAACGCCAGCCCGTCCGCCTTTCCCGGTGTGTGATACGGGTCCTGCCCCAGGATCACGACGCGGGTCGAGGCGGGCGATGACAATTGCAATGCGCGAAAGACCTGCGGTTCCGGCGGATAGACTGTGTGCGCCTCGCGCCGCAGCTTTTCGCGGATTGCGGGCAGGCCGACGTGGAAAAACGGCAGGTCGGCCCAGTCCTTCGGCGGGTCGAGTTCACTCATTCCGCGAGGCGCGGGCAAGCGCGTCGATCTTGGCCCGGGCGGCGCCGCTGTCGATGCTTTGACGTGCGATTTCAACGCCTTCACGCAATGAGCTCGCGTGATCCGCCACCACCAGTGCGGCGGCGGCGTTCAGCAGCACCGCGTCGCGGTAGGCCGAGGGTTCGCCCGCCAGAAGCGCCCGGAAGGCTTGACCGTTCTGCTGCGGGGTGCCACCGACGATATCCGCGAACGGGTGTACCGGCAGACCCGCATCTTCGGGATGGATCTCGTGTTCGCGCACCGTACCGTCTTCAAGGGCGGCGACCCAGCTGACGCCGGTGATGGCCAGTTCGTCCGTGCCGTCCGAGCCATGCACAAGCCATGCCCTGTCAGACCCGAGCTGCGCGAG
>JAGXGV010000086.1 GCA_024636635.1 Puniceibacterium sp. | reverse complement strand
GTCGATGGTTTCCTGCATCGCCTCGCCCAGCAAGCGCTGGCCGAACTGCTTGCGCAGCAGCGGCATCGGGACCTTACCCTTGCGGAAGCCCTTCATCTCGATCGTGGGCTGCGCCTCGGACAGCTTTTCCACAACCTTGGCGTCCAGCTCGGCGGCTGTCACGGTGATCGCGTAGCCGCGCTTCAGACCTTCGTTCAGCGTCTCGGTGACCTGCATGCAATTCCCCATAGTTCAGTGCGGGGCCGCTGCCCCGGTGTGTTCCGAATTCGGGGTCTTCTATGCGCCGCGGGCCAAGCGTGCAAGGCGTATTCGTGCGACGGTCCCTGGCCGGGGCCAGTCGTGCGCCCTGTCCCGGGCGGAACCGCCGACCGGCGCGCGGACCCACCCGGAGGCTGATGCGAAACGGGGAACGGCGTGTCCGTATCAATGCCAAAGCCGGACCCGGGCCGGGAAACCACCAAGGAACCGCAGGGGTTTATGACCGCGGTCATAACCGATTACCCCGCACGATAAGGGAAACGGCCCCCGCTCAGTCCGGTCGCACCACATCGGTCACGTTGACCGAAACGGTAAGCCCCAGACAGACCGCCCCTCGCCCCCGGAAGCTGCCCGATATGGGCGACGCCTGGCGCGGCGTGCGGGTGGTGGCAATGCGGACCAGGGCGTTGCCTGCGGTCAGCCGGTTGGTCGGGTCGAATTCGATCCAGCCTTCGCCGGGGACAAAGGCATCGGCCCAGGCATGGGTGGCCCCGCCGCCGACCGACGGATCGCTGCCCGAACCGGACGTCTTGCCAAGATATCCGGTCACAAACCGGGCGGCAAAGCCGAATCTGCGCGCCGCTTCCATGAACAGAAAGGCAAAGTCCCGGCAGGTGCCCCTGCCTTTGGCAATCGTCTCGCCCGCCGTCTGGGTGCCCATCTCTTCGCGGCGGGAATAACCCAGCTTGCGATGGATCGTGTGGCTGAGGCTTTGCAGAAACAGGAAGGCGCCGACGGGCCGGTCGGTGAGGTTGGCCGAAAGCCACTGATCCAGAACCCCTGCGTCCTGCGGATTCTCGAGCCCGAGGTAGGGCGACAGGTCGCGCGCATCGTCGTCGGAATACTCAAAGGGATAGGCACAGACATGGGCCGCGCCGGGGTGGGGCTGATTGGCCGCGCCGTAGCGGCGCAGCAGCAGTTCGCTTTCGATCACCAGCCGGTCGGTGGCCTGGCTGAATGTCGCCTCGGCGATGGAATTGCCGAAGGTGTCAAAATACCAGCGCAGGCTGGCACGCGGGGTTATGCGCAAAAAGGCGTCATCGACCCAAAGATCGTGCCCGTCGCGGGGGCGCAGCATCAGTTTGTGCTGGTTGAGGGTGATCCTGCGGTCATAGACATATTCGGTCCTGTGCAGGATGCGCAGATTGCGGGGCAAGAGGAACCTTTCAAGTGCGTTCGTGTTATAGGTAGCAAGCGCACGTTGACCTGGCCAGAGCAGCGCAATCAACTATGCGTTGAACTGGCCAAAGCATCGCCGCCTCTGTTTCTGAAAACAAGGACCAACCATGCTGATCCGTTTTGGCTTTGAAATCGATGTCGTCTGCACGGCGCCCGTGCCAATGCTTCTGGCGCTCTCGACCCACAGCACCCTGCACGGTCGCCTGATCGGACAGGATGAGGTGCGCGCACCGGATGCCTGTCAGGCGCGGCGCTACGATGACAGGTTCGGCAACCGCATCACCCGGATCGTGACGCCCAACGGGTCGACCAGACTTTGGTCCGATTGTGTGATTGCCTGCGAGGGCATGCCTGATGTACAGGCGCCCGATGCCATCCAGCACCAGATCGCCGATCTGCCCGACGACGTTCTGTCCTACCTGTTGCCCAGCCGCTACTGCGACAGCGATAACCTGATCCCGCAGGCCTGGGCGCTGTTCGCCAATTCTGCATCAGGCTGGCCGCGGGTTCAGGCCATTACCGATTTTGTGCACAACCACGTCACCTTTGGCTATCAGTTCGGGCGGGCCAACAAGACCGCGTCGGACGTTTTCCACGAAAAGACCGGCGTGTGCCGGGACTTTGCGCATCTGGCCGTCGCGCTTTGCCGCGCGATGAACATACCCGCGCGTTATGCCAGCGGCTATCTGGGTGACATCGGTGTGCCCTATTCCGGTCCCGGTGATTTCTGCGCCTGGTTCGAGGTTTATCTTGGCGGGCAGTGGTATACCTTTGATGCGCGGTACAACACGCCGCGCATCGGGCGGGTGCTGATGGTGCGTGGCGCGGATGCGGCGGATGTGGCGATGATCACCTCCTTCGGCGGCTATCACCTCAGCTATTTCAAGGTCTGGACCAACCAGATCGAAGATGGGCTGGATGACAGCGCCATACTACAATTGCTCGAGACGCGGCCCCAGGGCGATGCGCTGGTCTATCCCTCGTCCGCGCGCCACGGCTGACCGCTGACCGGGCCTTGCCGCCCGCTACAGCCGAAGGCCATGACAGAAGGCCGCGACACCGGTCCGGGGCGACATTTGGTATTTTGCGCCGGTTCGTCCCGCCTGACACGGCTGAAAGGGCTAAAGCACCGGAGCCCCTTGCAATCGATCGCAAGCACCCTTCCTTTCGGGAAGGCACGGATCAGGGGGGCAAAAGGCCACATGTCTGGAAATCGCTACTACGCCGGTCCAACCAGCGATCATTTCGACGGATCACGGTTCCATACGCCCGGTCACCCCGCAACCGACCGGTCGCTGCGCGACCTTCTGCGCTGGCGGCGCAGCGGGACGCGGGCGCGATGGCCCGCGCAGGTTCCGGTCCTTACCGTCATCCCGCCCGCGCACAGCGATCTGCCGCGCCTTACCATGGTCGGGCACGCCAGCATTCTGATCCAGGTCGCCGGCCTGAACCTGCTGACCGATCCGGTCTGGTCCCCGCGCGCCAGCCCTATCGGCTTTCTCGGGCCCAGGCGGGTGACGGCGCCGGGTATCGAATTCGACCGTCTGCCCGCCATAGATGCGGTCCTGTTGAGCCACAATCATTACGACCATCTCGACACGGCGACCCTGCGTCGGCTTCACGCGGTCCATGACCCCCTGATGGTGATGCCGCTCGGAACGGATGCCTGCGTGCGCAAGGCGGTGCGCGGCGCCCGCATCGTGACCGGCGACTGGCATGACCGGATCGCGCTGCCGGGTGGCGTCTCTGTCACCCTCACGCGGGCAAACCATTGGAGCGCGCGCGGCCTTCTCGACCGGCGCATGGCGCTGTGGTGCGGTTTCTGGATCGACAGTCCCGCCGGGCGGATCTGGTATGCTGGCGACACCGGTTATGGGGATGGTTCGGTGTTCCGCGACATCCGCGAACGCCACGGTGCGCCCGATATCGCGCTGATCCCCATCGGCGCCTATGAACCGCGCTGGTTCATGGAGCCACAGCACGTCGCCCCGGACGATTCCGTGCGCATATTCCAGGACACCGGCGCACAGCAGGCGCTGGGCTTTCACTGGGGCACCTTCCAGCTGACGGACGAACCGCGCGACGAACCCCCAAGACTTTTGCGCAACGCCGTCGACGCGGCCGGACTGGACCCGGACAGCTTTGTCGCCTTCGGGCCGGGGGACATCCATTCGGCAACCGGCTGACGGCGCGCGGTGAACGCGCAATCACGCCCCTCCGGCACGCCTGCCACCGCATCACGGCTTTGACGCCGCGGCAGGCGGGCTGTAGTCTCATCCAAGGTCCCGCGCAAACGGGCCACCCCATACAGGGCCCTGCCCCATGTCCCCGAACACGGTCGCACCCGTCAACATCCTGATCGTCGGTCAGTCCGGTCGGCTTCAGTACGAGGCGGTCCTGTTCGCGGCCTCGCTGCGTCACACCCTGACCGGCAACCGGTTCCGGCTTTTTCTGGCGGAACCGCAGCCCGGCCCGCTCTGGCCCAACGATCCGCGCATCCGCGATGCGGACACGCGCGACCTGCTCGCACAGCTCGACGTGACCATCCTGCCGTTCTCTTCGCGCCAGTTCGGCCATGCCTACCCCTATGGCAACAAGATCGAGGCGCTGTCGGCCCTGCCCGCGGGCGAAGCTTTTGTGTTCTTCGACACCGACACGCTGATGGTCGGTGACCTTGCACAGGTGCCGTTCGACTTTGACAGGCCCTCGGCGTCGCTGCGCCGCGAAGGCACCTGGCCGGTGATCGAACTGTACGGACCGGGCTACACACAGACCTGGAAAGCCCTTTACGACCGCTTCGGGCTCGACTTCGAGAGCTCGCTCGACCGTGCCCAGCCGGACGAACACTGGCGCCGCTACCTCTATTTCAACGCCGGGTTCTTCTACTATTCCTGCCCGCATGTCTTTGGCCGCCGCTTTTTGGAAATCGCACTCGACATCCGCGACAATCCCCCCGCCGCTCTGGTCTGCCAAAGCTTCGACCCCTGGCTTGACCAGATCGCGCTGCCGCTGGTGATCCATGGCCTTGGCGGCGGGCGAGATGCGCTGGAGCCCGGCTGGCTCGACGGATCGGTCAGCTGCCATTATCGCGTGCTTCCGCTGTTTTATGCGCGCGAGGACAACCATGTGATCGAAATGCTGGAAACCGTGGCGGCGCCGAACCGGATCAAGAACGTGCTCAAGACCTACGAGCCGTTCCAGAGGATGATCTACCAGGGCCGTGGCGCAAAGGTCCGCGCCTTGTTCGACCGCGCGGACCTGCCGCGCAAGGAACAGACCATCCGCAATCAGATCAAGCGCGAAGGCTTCTGGATGCGCTGATGAACGGCGACACGCAGAGCGGGCCGGGGTCTATTTCGCAACCAACACCGGGTCGGTCATCGCAAGCCTGGACCAAGGCGACACCTGAAACGAAATCGCCCGCCACCTGCAGACCGTGCACTGTGTCAACACGGTCCGGAAAGACTGAACAAACCGGCTCAGCCGCTCCGCCTGCTCCGGGTTCCCAACGTTCTCCGGGTTCCAAATATCCCGGGGAGTCGCGTCAGCGACGGGGCAGAGCCCCGGATCCTGCTCGCATCCCCGCTCGGCGCCCGTGACGCGCAATTGCACCCACCGCCCCGCGTCCTTGACGCAAGATCGCTCAGCCCCTTTTCATCAGCCGCGTGCATGACGGGATGATTTCACCCGCAACCTGTGTGCGCGCGACTCGTCCTGTATCCGCCCCAACCCACAGGCGCCGGTCCGCC